>CAZVAZ010000081.1:0-9539 GCA_964625235.1 uncultured Hyphomicrobiales bacterium | reverse complement strand
CTATACGGTTATCGCATTGATACTTGGTGGTCAGAGGAGAATCAGCCAAAGTAACATGAAGGGCTAATGAGAACCGGCGGTGGTTATTGATGATACTGTGTGATCAATCCGAAATTGATGAATATACAAAAGAAGGTGTCTGGGGGCAGGCAACCCTTGATGCGCTTTTTCGAAAGAACGTGCGCAGCCATCGCGATCAGATTTCCCTGAGCGACCCCCCTACCCGACAAGATTTCACCAGTGGAGCTGCGCGCCGGCTTACCTATGGCGAGGCTGATGAAATCGTTGATGATCTTGCCGCCATGTTTCGTGTTCTCAAACTTGACCGCGATGATGTAGTAGCGGTGCAATTGCCCAATACTGTTGAACTGCCCCTGTTGATCCTAGCGTGTATTCGCGCCGGGTTGATCATTTCGATTTTACCGACATCGTGGCGACAGGCCGAGTTGGAAAGAGCACTCAATAAAATTTCACCGAAGGTTTTGATTACGCAATGTATTGCCGGTGACGTCAAATTTCCCGATCTTATGCGCGAAACCACCGTCAATGTACCCTCCATCCGCCATATTCTGGCCTTTGGCGATGATGTTCCTGATGGCATTGTTGCTGTTGACAAGGCCATCAGCTTTGCCCGGGAAAATGATGATTTCTTCTTTGATTCCAAGGACAAATTTGAGCCGGTAAGTGCCAATGATATCGCCATTATTTCCTGGAATGGTGCAGTTGCTCCAGACCTCAAACCCATGCCACGTACGCACAATCATCTTATATCGGCGGGCCTGACCGTATTGCTTGAAGCATCTTTGGAAAATCAGGGTTCTCTATTGTGCCCTTTCAGCTTTTCCAGCCTGGCAGCCCTGGGGGTGTTTTTTGTACCGTGGATTTTAACCGGTAGCAGTCTTCACCTGCACCAGCCATTCGACCGGGTCAGTTTCAAACAGCAAATCAGGCAGGAGCAACCAACATTTACCGCTTTGCCCGCAGCCGCACTGATAGGCCTTGCCCGTGAAGTTAAAAAGGGGAATTTAGACATTTCCTCCCTCAAGGCCCTGGCATGTCTGTGGCCAACTCTTGGCTCGCGCAATACAAGCCTGGCTATCAACGCGTCCTTGTTACCGCCAATTATTGACCTTGTCAGCATTAGCGAGTTGGCAATTTTCAGCCATCGCCGCTCGGATAATCCGGCCATTAACTTCATTCCTCATGGCGAATGCAAATTTCCCTCGTTTACTGAAGGCGCTCCAGCATTGATGTCGACCCGGCTTAAAGGCTGTGCCATGAGGAATGGCAGTACCGGAACCATGCTGGTGGGACAATTGATGATCAAGGGGCCCATGATTTGTGAAGGCTGGTTTGTGCCCAAGACTGCTGATGGAGAAGAACTTGCGCCGCTGGAGGCCGATGCCCAGGGTTTTGTTGCCACTGGTGTGAAGTGTGAAATTGTCGACGAAGGCGGCCCGAAGCTGAAACCTGTGGATCGCCTTAACAATATTATTTATCACGGCGGACTGGCTGTGGCGGCTGAAGATCTTGATGTGATTTATTCGGAATTTTCAGGGGTTAAACACGCCATCGCCGTCTCTGTGCCCGATCCCATACTGGGAGAGCGCATTGCCGCTGCCGTCGTGCCGGGTGGTGATGCGGATTTTTCTTACGATGAATTCAAAAGTTTCCTGGAAAACCGCGAACTTGCACCTTATAAAATTCCCTGCCGGGTGATTGAAGTGAAAGAAATACCGCTGGATGAGGAAGGTGTTATTGTGCGGCAGGCTATAGAAACCTGAACCTCAAAGCGGTAGGACAGATGCGCTCAACCCACCACTACAGAGGTGATGCACCACCTGAGTTTTTTAATCTGGCGCGCTATTGCCTGGCAAAAGCTGCGCACCAATTCCCCGAAAAAATCGGCCTGATTGCCGCCGCCAGCCCACACGGTGGTGGTGATGATGAAAGCTGGACCTTTGCGGAACTTGAAAAAATCATATTGACCGGTGCACAAGGATTGCTGGCCTGCGGCATAAATCCCGGTGACAGATTATTGATCAGGCTGGACAATACTGCAAATTATGCCTTCCTGTTTCTGGCTGCAACAGCCGCCGGTATCATTCCCATCCCGGCTTCGGCACAATTGTCCGCCAGGGAAGTCGCCTATATTATTGAAGATGCCTCGCCGTGTGCCATCGCCGTTGACCCGGCACTGGCAATGCCTGATTTAAGTTCTTCTGTGAAAATCCTGAACCTTGATGACGTTGTCGAAATACTCACTACCGGCCCCTGTGGTGCTTACGCCAACACCCACAATAATGACCCGGCTTACCTGATATACACTTCCGGCACCTCAGGCCGTCCCAAAGGTGTTTTGCATGCGCACAGAGCTGCCTGGGGGCGCCGGCCGATGTATCAGGGCTGGTACGGCATTTCCTGCGAGGATATTCTCCTTCATGCCGGGGCCTTCAACTGGACCTACACTCTTGGCACCGGACTGTTTGATCCCTGGGCCAACGCGGCGACTACCATCGTCTATACCGGCAAACGCACTGCGACTGTATGGCCACACCTTATTGCCATCCATAGAGCAACTATTTTTGCAGCAGTACCTGGTGTTTATCGGCAAATCTTAAAGTATAACAATGACTTTGAAAAATCTGTCTCCACTCTACGTCACGGTCTTGTGGCGGGTGAGCCCCTGCCCCAAAATGTGGCGGATGACTGGGAGCGTAAAACCGGCACCAGGCTGTATGAAGCGTTGGGTATGAGCGAGATTTCCACCTATATATCATCCAGCCCGTGCACCGGTATAAAACCCGGCTCTCCGGGAAAAGCGCAAGACGGACGATCACTTGCCATTATTCCTGAAACCGGTAAGCCCGAGCCGTTACCGGCCAACCAGACCGGATTGATTGGTGTGCACAGGACGGACCCGGGATTGATGCTGAGATACTGGAGTCAGGATAGTGAGTTTGAAAAATCGTTTCGCGGCGAGTGGTTTTGCGGTGGCGATCTTGGCGAATTTGATGAGGACGGATATTTCTGGTTTCGCGGGCGCAATGACGATCTTATGAACGCGCAAGGCTATCGCGTATCACCGCACGAAGTTGAACAAGCCATGGTACAACATGAAGGGATTGCTGAAGCAGCGGTTGCGGAGGTCAGAGTGGGTGACGATTTATCAATTGTTGTTGGTTTTATTGTCACCGAAGAAAACCACGCTGTATCCAGTGATGATCTCAATGTTTTTCTATCTCGCCACCTTGCCGATTACAAATGTCCCAGGCAGATTTTAACGGTGGCCCGCCTGCCTCGCAGCGCCAATGGCAAGCTTTTGCGTCGACAGCTTGCAATGCTGTTTAACCAAACACCGCAGCCTTAATATCAAAATTCATCAAATATTTACCTAAATTTACGATAAAAACAGGGTGTTTTTTAGAAATTTCTAATTTCAACCCGCTTCAGGCTATGAAAAACCGACTGAAGCACCGTTTTGATCAAGGGCGTATAATTTCATGCATGTTCAAGCTCGAATTCTCGTAGTCGCAAATCAGGAAGCAATCCGTCATTCAATGGCGCGAAAACTGGAGAAAAACGGCTATGAGGCGGATTCCGCCGATGTTCTCATTGCTGAAACAATGTGTGTTGGAGATAAGCGCCCTGATCTTTTGCTCATTGATTTGCAGGGCGAAGACAAAAATTGCGACATCGCCCCTCACCTCAAACTGGCCGACAAGTTGAAGTCGGAATTTGGCGGCTCACCTTTACCCATTATAGTGATTGGTGGTCATAGCGAACAAATGGCCACGCATATACACAGTGCGCGGGATATGGGGCGCATTGATGATGCCATTTTCAATCCGATTGATGATCTGCAGATATTCGGGCGTATCAATTCGCTGGTGCGCCTCAATACAATGCGTGAAGAACTGGTGCGGCGACTGGACACCACATCAAAATACGGTTTGGAGGCACCGGAGTTTACCCATCCGCCCAAACTTATTGAGGATGCGACAATTCTGGTGCTGGGTGCGAATTCATCTTTTCAGGTGATTGAAAATGCCCTGGCCAAACATGCCACTCTGGTGGGCGCTTTAACCACCGGTACAGCACTTGATTACATGTTGCGGCGGGATTTTGATGCGGTTTTGATAGATGTGGAAGGCTCTGAACATCCCTATCTGGAATTCTGTCAGGATATCAGGCGCAATTCGCAGCTTTATAATACGCCGATTGTGATGATTGCTGATCCTACAATCATGTCAAATCCATCGCGCGCCTTTGATATTGGCGTCACCGATATTCTGACCAAGCCGATTGAGGCCGGTGAGTTGCAGGCGCGTATGCTGACCCTCATCCGGGAGCTGCGTTTTCGTGATGCCTTGCGCAATATTTATTCCAAAGCCCGTCATTTAGCCACCAGCGATGGCCTTACCGGGCTATACAGCCGCGGGTTTTTACTTGAGCACATGGCTTCCCAGATTGATAATGCTGAAAAAACCGGCAAGCCTTTGACCATTGCATTTTTCAACATTACCAACATCAATCAGATCAATACCAGACACGGCTATGCTGTTGGTGACAGGATAATTCGTCAAGTGGGTGACGTTATGGGCATGTTAGTGCGTGGTGAGGATTTGACCGCACGTTATTCCGGTGCACGTTTTTGCGTACTGCTGCCTGACACATTACCGGATGCTGCCAACATTGCGGTTAAGCGAATTGCCGGTGTGGTCAATTTTACCGAGTTTTCCGTGCAAGACGTGCATGAGCCCATCAGAATAGAACTCGGCCATGCAGTTGCCGGATTTCGCTCCGGCGATCGCGCTGAAGAGCTGGTGTCACGGGCACGCAAACGGATTTTCGAAATCGTCAACCCCACTCCGCTGGTAATGACCGGGGCATAAACACCTTCAAAAATTGCAACGTGTAGAAAATTGCACGATACTCTGCGCCAACTTAATCCTGGCGGCAAAATTCCTATGGCAAATTCTGAACCTATTGTTATCGACGTCGTCTCCGACGTTATGTGCCCGTGGTGTTACATCGGCAAACGCAGGCTTGAGACAGCCTTAAAACAGCGACCGGACCTCGAAGTTGTGGTTCAGTGGCATCCCTTCCAGCTTGATGCCACTATCCCCAAGGGGGGTATGGACCGCCAGGAATATCTCAACCGGAAATTTGGCGGGCCGGAAGGTGCCAAATCTGTTTACGCCAACATTGTCGAAGCCGGTGTTGCAGAAAACATCCCCTTTGCTTTTGATAAAATTCCCTATTCCCCCAACACTATTGATTGTCACCGGCTTATACACTGGTCAAAGCAAGAGGGTCATCAAGACGCCCTGGTCGAGCGGTTGTTTGAGATGTTTTTTATTGAAGGTAAAGATATCGGTGATCACGCCGTATTGCAAAGTGCCGCGCAAGATGCCGGTATGAATGGCGAAAAAGTGAAGCAGCTTCTGGCTGATGACAGCGATTGTGACACCATAGAACAAAGCATCGCCTCAGCCCAGAAGATGGGCATTCAAGGTGTCCCGTGTTTTATATTTAATAATAAATTTGCCGTTTCAGGTGCGCAAAACCCTGATGTGATTTTGGAACTTCTGGATAAAATAATTCAGGAAGAAGCCGATTGATCTGCGATTTTTGACAATTGCGCCATCAGGGTTCTGGCACCATCAAGACGAATTTCTGGCGACGGCCAATCGCGAATTAAAACCAGCTTATGATCGGGTCTGAGTTTGGCATTGCGGCCCTGATCATTGATAAAATCCACCAGACCGGCAGGGTTTTTGAATTGATCATTTCTGAATTTGACCACGGCCCCTTTAGGACCGGCATCAATAGATTGAATTCCCGCGTCACGACACAGACCTTTAATGGCTACCACTTTGAGCAGGTTGTCCACTTCTTCGGGGAATGAACCAAACCGGTCAATCAGTTCGGCTGCAAAACCTTCAATCTCATCGTTGCTGTCGAGTGTCGACAGGCGCCGGTAAAGGCCAAGGCGCAATTGCAGATCCGAGACATAATTTTCCGGGATCAAAACCGAGGTGCCAATGTTGATTTGCGGCGACCATTGCCCGTCTTCTGCATCATCATCACCGGCACGCAGACTGGCCACGGCTTCCTCAAGCATATCCTGATAAAGCTCAAAGCCCACTTCTTTGATGTGACCGGATTGTTCATCGCCCAGCAGGTTACCGGCACCGCGAATATCAAGGTCATGACTGGCCAGAGAAAAGCCTGCACCAAGCGTATCAAGCGATTGCAATACCTTGAGACGTTTTTGCGCCGTATCCGTCAGCTTTTTGTTGGCGGCAAGCGTAAACAGGGCATAGGCCCTGATTTTTGAACGGCCGACGCGCCCGCGCAGCTGATACAATTGCGCCAGACCAAACATATCGGCACGATGGACAATCAATGTGTTGGCGGTGGGGATATCAATGCCTGATTCAATAATGGTGGTTGAAAGCAGAACATCATATTTGCCTTCATAAAACGCCGTCATAATGTCTTCAAGCTGGCTTGAGGCCATTTGACCATGGGCGGTGGCGACCTTCAGTTCAGGCACATGCTGGGTGAGAAATTCATGGCGGCCGCGAATATCAGAAACTCTCGGGCAGACATAAAAACTCTGCCCGCCGCGGTAACGCTCACGCAGCAGGGCTTCGCGCAAAACCATGGGATCAAACGGCGTGATGAAAGTGCGCACCGCCAGCCGGTCCACCGGTGGTGTGGCAATCAGTGACAATTCGCGCACGCCGGTAAGCGCCAGTTGCAGCGTGCGCGGTATTGGTGTCGCCGTCAGCGTCAACACATGAACATTGGCGCGCATCTCTTTGAGGCGTTCTTTGTGAGCCACACCAAAGTGTTGTTCTTCATCAATGATCAAAAGCCCGAGGTCCTGGAACTTCATGTTCTTACCCAAAAGAGCATGGGTGCCGATGACGATATCGACTTCGCCTTTAGCGATGTCTTCTTTTATTTTGGCAAGCTCTTTGGCCGCTACCAGCCGCGACATCTGCTCAATACGCACCGGCAGGCCGGAGAAGCGCTCGATGAAGGTCGCGAAATGCTGCCGCGCCAACAATGTGGTCGGTACAACGATGGCAATTTGACGCCCGGCCATCACCGCCACCAATGCTGCACGCAAAGCCACTTCGGTTTTGCCAAAACCAACGTCACCGCAAATAAGCCGGTCCATCGGCCTGCCACTGCTTAAATCTTCTAAAACCGCATCAATGGCATTGGCCTGATCTTCGGTTTCTTCAAACGGAAAGCGGGCACAAAATTCGTCATAGAGACCCGAAGGCGGGTGCATGATCTCACCGCTTTTCAACTCGCGCTGAGCTGCAATCTTAATAAGCTGCTCAGCCATCACTCGAATGCGCTGCTTCAGTTTGGCTTTGCGGCTTTGCCAGCCAAGACCACCGAGGCGATCCAGTTCAACGGATGTGTCTTCCGAGCCATAACGGCTGAGCAGTTCAATGTTTTCAACCGGTAAAAACAACCGGTCACCGCCGCGATAGCTCAGTTGCAGACAATCATGAGGTGCGCCTGCGGCATCAATGGTCTTGAGGCCTTCAAAACGCGCGATACCATGGTCAATATGAACCACCAGATCACCTTGCGACAAGCTGGTGGCCTCGGTGAGGAAAGCTGCCGGGCGGCGCTTTCGTTTGCTCTGCCGGATGAAACGATCACCGAGTATGTCCTGTTCGGCGATAATGCTTAAGCTTTCTGATTCAAATCCCGCTTCGAGACCAAGAACAATAAGCCCCACCGTTGCTTTGGAAAGTGCCTGGGCATCACGCCAGTTATCGACGTCCACAACCTGATCAATGCCATGGTCCAGCAACACGCCTTTGAGGCGTTCACGCGCACCGACACTCCAGCTTGCTACCAGAACGCGCTTTTCATTTTTCTTTAAATTTTGAATATGACTGGCCACGGCATCAAACACATTGCGTTTTCCATCAATACGCTCGGCGGCAAAACTTCTGCCCTGACGTCCGTTGAAGGCCAATAGTTTACCGCTGTCACTGCTGGCCATAACTTCAAACGGGGTGATGAAACGCACCAGGCGTTTATCCAGCAGGTGAACCCATTCCGGTTTGTCGAGATACAGACCCGCGGGGTCAAGCGGTTTATAGGGTGGTGCACCAAAAGCTTTGCTGTCTGTCGTGTCTTTGCGCGCACGCCAGTAATCATCAATTTGCTTGAGCCGGTCATCAATGGCTTCTTCAACCAGGTGGTCCATCACCACCATGGCACCGGGGGCATAATCGAACAGGGTTGACAAATCATCGTAAAACAGCGGCAGCCAGTGCTCGACGCCCTGATAGCGACGGCCATCAGAGATTGCCGCATAAAGCGGGTCATCGTCACGCACGGTGCCGAATTTCTCCACGTAGCCCGAACGAAATTTTCGGATCAGGTCGGCATTTAACTCAACTTCGCTTGCCGGGAGAAGTTTCAACTCCTGCAATTGCTGCAAAGTACGCTGGCTTTCCGTATCAAAAGTGCGGATCGATTCTACCGTATCGCCAAAAAAATCAAGGCGTACAGGATTTTCCAATCCGGGCGGATAAAGATCAACTATGCCGCCGCGCACAGCAAAATCCCCCGGCTCCATTACCGCACCGGTGCGGCTGTAGCCATTAGCTGCAAGATATGAATTGAGCTTGTCCATATCCAGTTGATTGCCCGGACGGATGTTTAAAGCTGCCTGAGCGATATAATCGCGTGGCATAACGCGCTGCAGCACAGCATTGACAGTGGTGAGGATGACTGCCTCCTGCTTGCCCTCAACGGCCAGTTCACTCAAAGCCGATATGCGCCGGGAAACAATCTCCTGATGCGGCGATACCCGGTCATACGGCAGGCAGTCCCAGGCGGGAAACTCAATTTGTTTTATGTCAGGTGCAAAAAACCCGAGACTTTCCTTCAGATTGGACAGGCGCTGGTCGTCCATGGCAATGAAAATCAGAGTGGATGAGGCACTGTCTGCAGTCGCTGCAAAACTGCGGAACAGGTCACCAAGAACCTGCCCGTCCAACCCTTCCGGCACCCCGGAAAAGGTCGCTTTTTTGGCGGTAATTATCGATTTGTCGAAATGCATCTAAACTCTAGTCGATTTTGGTGAAATCCGGGGGAATCATCTGGAAGGATTTTAGCGTTTTCATTATGTCATTGTCGAATTCTTCCGGCACTTTTTTCGCTCCTGACACCCAGGTGTAAAGCTCATCGTCGGCCTGCTTCAAAAGATGTGAGAACACATCCATCTGGGCCGATGACATCTGTGCCAGATGGTCATCGGCATATTTGCCCAATATCAGGTCCATTTCCTTGATGCCGCGATGCCAGGCGCGAAACTTCAGCTTTTTGCGCCGGTGTTCAAGAGCTTTATCTGTTGCCGTCATTGCATTGGGTGCCATATGTTTATGTGATACCCCATGCGTCTTATCTGATAAACGTATGGACAGGAAACAACATTTTATTTTTGGTGTGACTAAATGCGGCCTGAGATACTAAATCCACTGTTTGCA
>CAZVAZ010000080.1:0-9576 GCA_964625235.1 uncultured Hyphomicrobiales bacterium | reverse complement strand
GATGGGAATGGTCAACCAGGATTGATTCATTGCCGACAGCGACGCTGTAGCGCAGAGTTTCACCAAGGAACTCAACCTCGCTGACTACGCCGTCGAAATCAAAAGTGTTGGCAGCCGTCTTTTTGCCGGGAGGCTGGAGGTGAATATTCTGCGGGCGTATGGCAATGGCAGAAGTGTTTTCCAGCGGTTTGGAGACGGGGATTTTCATGCCGTTTTGCGATATAAATGCGCTGAATTTCCCGCTTTTTTTCAACTCACCCTTGAGGATGTTTGCGGTGCCCAGGAAGCTTGCAACAAATGTATTGGCGGGGGCATCATAGAGGTCGATGGGCGAGCCTACCTGCTGCAATATGCCATTGTTCAAAACCGCCATGCGATCAGAGGTGGTATTGGCTTCTTCCTGATCATGGGTTACGAAAATTGTTGTGAGGTTCAATTTTCGCTGCAGGGCGAGAATGTCGCGGCGCATCTGAATGCGTAAATTTGCATCAAGATTGGACAGGGGCTCATCCAGCAGCAACACGCGTGGTTCAATGATGATGGTGCGGGCCAGTGCCACACGTTGTTGCTGGCCGCCAGATAATTGTGATGGACGGCGGTGGGCATAATCAGCGAGATCAACGAGATCAAGCGCCTGTTTGACGCGGACGTCGATTTCAGCTTGAGGGACTTTTCTTTCCTCCAGGCCGAAAGCTACGTTTTTGGCAACGTTCATATGCGGCCACAGGGCGTAGGATTGAAACACCATGCCGACATTGCGCTCCCATGGCGGCAATCTGGCAATGTCTTCACCGCCAATCAGAATTCTGCCCTCGGGCGTCGGGCCAAAACCGGCAATGGCGCGCAGCAACGTTGATTTCCCCGAACCCGACGGTCCTAAAAATGAGAAGAACTCTCCCGGTTTAATGACCAGATCAATGCCTTTGAGCACTTTGGTGGTGCCGAAGGAAAGCGACAGGTTTTCTATTATGATTTCCGAACTTTCCCGGGTTTGTGTGCTCATGTGGTGGCCTCCTCATTTACAGGCATGGATGCGGTGCGTTTTTTCTCGGTTCGCTCAATAATCTTGTGTGAAAAATAAGTGCCCAGCCCGACCAGAACAACAGCGATCATGCCGAGCGCTGCACCGGGGCCGCGGCCGGAAGCTGATTGCATGAATTCGTATATGCCAAAGGCCAGCGGGGCATCCGATTCCTGTGACACCAGCATGATGGTTGCTGATAATTCAACCGCTGCGGTGGCAAAACTGGTGACAAAACCCGCCAGAATGCCGCCACTCATCAGCGGCACGACAATGCGCCAGACGGTGCGGCGCTTGGTGGCTCCGAGGTTTTCAGCCGCTTCTTCCAGCATGATCGAGACCTGTTGAATGGCGGCGACACAGGAGCGCAGCGCATAGGGCAGGCGGCGCACAGTCAAAGCGATGACGATGATTACCCACCATGTTGCCAGCGGCTTGTCGATGATGGGAACATTGAATTCATAGAAGGTGCGCAAGTACCCGATGCCGAGCACAACGCCGGGAATGGCCAAAGCAGCGGTTGCACCATAATCGAGCCATTTGCGCCCGACCAGATCGGTTCTGTAAACGATATAGGCGATGGCTGTGCCCAGGATGACATCAACGGTGGCGGCAATGCCGGCATAGATCAAGGTGTTGTAAATATATTGCATGGCTTCGCTGGCCACTGTGACATAGTGAGTAAGTGTGTAGGCGTCCGGCAGCACGGCAAAAGACCACACGGTGCCGAAGGACAAGAGCAGCAGGCCCAGATGTGGCGACAGGACTATGGCTAGAATAAACAGGACGACGGCGTAACAACCGACTTTCTCCCAGCTCTTCAAGTCGCGCTTTGACAGGCCGCCACCGCCTTTTTGCACGGTGGCATAATCGCGGCCTTTCATGACGGCAAGCGAGATGTACAAAGACAATACGGAAAAAACAATCAGGATAACCGAGATCACATAGCCCATGGGATCCGAGATGCCGATGGATGAAATGCGCAAATAAGCCTGAGGTGCAAGCATCTTGTTGACATTGAGCAACAGAGGCGTGCCGAGGTCATCAAAGACCTTGATGAAAACAAGTGCTGCACCAGCGATGTATCCGGGCAGGGCTAAAGGAAAGACAATACGCCGGAACATACGCAGTCCGCGTGAGCCAAGGTTCTGAGCAGATTCCTCCATTGAGCGGTCAATATTATTGAGGGCGGCCGACAGGTTGATCAGGATGAAGGGAAAATAGTGGATACTTTGCACTAAAATGACGCCGTTAAGCCCCTCCATGAAGGGTATGTTGATGCCAAACCAGTCTTCAAGTATCAGGTTAACGGAGCCATTGCTGCCAAACAGCAGTTTCATCGCCACGGCACCGACAAAGGGCGGCATAATCAAGGGGATGAAGCCAAGCGTCTGGATGATTATTGAGCCGGAAAAATTGAAACGGGTGGTAAAATACGACAGCGGCAGGGCAATCATCGAGGCGAAAACAACCGACATGGCCGCGACGTAAAAGGAGTTGTAAAAGCTTTCGCGGAAAAGCGCAGACTGAAAGAAATCGACAAAATTAATAAATGTAAGTTCTCCGGTATTGGCATCGAGAAAGGCCACATAAATGACCTTGAGCACAGGAATAAGCAGAAAAAGCGTCAGCAGGATGGCTATAAAAATTCCGGCAAATGCCGGACCGCGCTGGCTTGTTGAAAAGACCGACATGCCGGTATCCCTGCCCCTGTTAATGAGATTTTTACCCGGTGCGCAGGACCTGCGCACCGGGTTTTGTTGTGAGTAGAAAGCCTAATCGATTACAGCATCGACTTTGCTTTGTTGGCAAGTTCGACGGCCTTGGCGTAATTTGCCGTGACCATATCATCCCACTTGCCTTCCACTTCAGCCTGACGGCCGGTGATTTTTGTTGTCGCTTTTTTGCGTCTCTTTTTGAAGACTGCAACAAAGTCCGGCTCGCTTGCTTTGGCTTCATCAATTGGCAATTTGTCAACCAGTGCCTGTGCTTCGGCAATCAACTTGGCTGCATCTGCATTGGTTTTGCCGGCCATGGCTGCTCTGGCTTCATGCAGCGCTTTGGTGGCGGCACGAAGTTCATCGATGCGGTATGTGATCATGACATCAAACAGGGAATTGACCACATTGTAGCGACCCTTGGAAAGGCCCAGATTAAATTTCACCGCTGCACCGATTGAAGCATCCTTGAAGGGATTTGGAAATCCTTCGGGTGCCTTGGCATAGGTGTCGGGATTAACCGGCAGGCGGCGGATTTTAGGGTCGAGCAACAGCTCTTGGCCTTCGGTCGACAGTAGAAATTCGATGAAGGCGGAGGCAGCTTCTGCATTGGGCGCATTTTTAACGATGGCAATATTGGCAGGCACCAGTGTGGTGATTGTCGGATAGACAAATTCAACCGGGAAACCGGATGCTTTTGAAGACAGGCCAAAGAAGTCGATAACGATGCCGATGCCAAACTGCCCTGAATTAACGCCGTCGGGGACACCGAAACTACGCGCGGTGATGGTTTTGAAATTACCGGCAATGGCTTTCCATTCAGCCCAGCCTTTGTCCCATCCCATGCCCTGTATCACGGTTTCGACGGTCAAATGAGTGGTGCCTGAACGCGACGGCGCACTCATGCCCACATGGCCGAAATAGATCGGGTCTTTCAAATCAGCCCATTCTTTTGGAGCCGGAAGTTTCTTGGCTTTGAGATAGCGCGTGTTCCACATAATGCCGTAGCCCGATGCAGCAAAGCCTTTGTAATAGCCATCAGGATCATTGACGGGAAAGGAGCCTACTTTTTCCGGGATGCCTTTGATTTTAACTTCGTATTTCGCCAGCAGATCATCGCCTTTGAGAACTTCAAAAGCGTCAGGGGCGGAGGCCCAGAACATGTCGGACTGGTTATTGCCTGCGGTTTCCTGCAGGTACTTGATGCCCGCTGTGGTTTTCTTTTTCAGCATTTCCACTTTGACGCCGGGAAATTTCTTTTCAAATGCCTTTTTAAATGTATTGGTGGTGTCGGGTGGATAGGAGGTTACAATTGTCAATGTACCTTCCTGCGCTGATGCTGCGCCGAACGGTAATATGAGTGCAGCAAATAACGCCCCACCGATCACGCGCATGTATTGTTTGTTTTTCATCTCGATAAATCTCCCATTGTGCTGATTTCTAGTCAGTGCGGATTGTGCCCGCGTTAACTATTTAGCAAGAGTTGTGCCAGGTTGGATTTTTCGAAATATTTCAATAAAAACAATTATTTATGGAGGTGGCTTTTTTCGTTATTGGAAATTTGAGTTAAAATTATCTCAAAAAATCAGGGAAAAAAGGTTATTTTTATCCCTTTTAATCCTGGGCGCGGTAGGTGGCTTTTCGCAGATTGTACTTCTGCATACGCAAATAAAGTGTCTTGCGGGGAAGTCCAAGAGCGGCTGCGGTTTCGGCGATGAGGCCGTTGTTTTTGACCAGAGCACTGATAATACATTGCTTTTCAAAGCTTTCGGTCATTTCGCTGAGGGAGCCGGATTTTTCCACTTCTTCATGGGCGCCAAGTCCCAGGGGCAGTCCGATTACAAATTTCTCGGAGACATTTTTTAACTCGCGTACATTACCGGGCCAGTCGTGCTGCATCAGTGTTTCCAGCAACTGCGAGGAGATTTCAGGCAAATCGGTACGGCGTTCGATGGCGGCCTGTTTGGTTAATGTGCTGAACAACAAGGGTATGTCGTCGCGCCGGTGTCGCAGGGCGGGCAGCTCTACGGAGGCGACATTCAGCCGGTAGTAAAGATCGCTGCGAAATGCTCCTTGTTCACTCAACGCCTTGAGGTCTGCCTTGGCAGCGGCGATGACGCAGATATTGACCGATATCACTTCATTGGCACCGACGCGCTCAAACGAACGTTCCTGGAGAACGCGCAGGAGTTTTGCCTGTATGCTTAAAGGCATGCTTTCAATTTCATCGAGAAACAAAACACCTTTGTGGGCGTACTCCACCTTGCCGATGCGGCGCGAATGGGCGTTGGTGAAGGCGCCTTTTTCGTGACCGAAAAGTTCGCTCTCAATCAGACTTTCCGGCAGGGCGGCACAATTAAGGGCGACGAAATTTCGTTTTGCCCGTCTGCTGCATTTGTGCAGCGCCTGGGCGACAAGTTCTTTGCCGGTGCCGGTTTCACCGACGATGAGCGTATCCACGTCAGCATTGGCGAGCATGGTGATGGTCTGGCGCAGGCCTGTCATCACTGGCGTTTTACCGATTATTGTATCCAGCGGATTTTCAGAGCTGATGAGCTGTCGGCGCAGGTGCCGGTTTTCCAGAACCAGTTTGCGGTGTTTCAGGGCGCGCTGCACCACCTCGAGCATGAGCAGCGGGTCAGGTGGTTTTTCCAAAAAATCATAGGCACCGCTGCGCATGGCATCCACCGCGACGGGCACATCGCCATGAGCGGTAATCATCACCACGGGAATATCGCCGTCGATGCTGCGAATTCTTCTCAACAATTCGAGCCCGTCAATGCGCGGCATGCGCAAGTCCGTCACCACCACGCCGGGCCAGTCCGATGAAATGGTGCTCAAGGCATCGCGGGCTGTGGCGAAGGCAGCGACTTCAAAGCCTTCAAGTTGCAGGGTTTGCGTGTAGGCCTCGCGCACGTCGTCTTCATCGTCGACTATAATAATCTGTTCAGATGTCATTGCTGACCTGTTTTTAGAATGACGTTGAACGTGGTGCCAACATCTGTGTTGTTTGCGGCATTTATGGTGCCGCCAAAATCTTTGACAATATTGTACGAAATACTTAACCCAAGGCCGAGCCCGTCGCCAACTTCTTTTGTAGTGAAGAAGGGGTCAAAAACCTGGGGTAAAACCTCACCTGATATGCCCTCGCCGCTGTCCTCAACGGTGATGATGGTTTTGCCGTTGAGATTTTTTACTTCTATTTTCAACTTTTTGACCGGCACATCGACCATGGCATCAAGTGCATTGCCGAAAACATTGAGGAATACCTGCTCAAGCCGATTTTCGCCACCGCGAACAATCAATTTTTCCTTCGGCAGCTTTAAATCCACTCCAACACCGACGTCGTTAATACGTCCCTGGAGCAAATCGAGGGCTGAGGCTATTATCGGTTTTAATTCCACATCATGTACGGATTGTGAGGGTTTGCGGGCGAGAGTTTTGAGATGGTCGATCTTTTTTGCCATCTTGGTTGACAGTGCTGAGATTTTATCAAGATTGTGAGTGGCTTCAGGTATTCTGTCTTTTTTCAATTGCACTTTTGCATTGTGGGTCTGGAACTTCAGGGCGGCCAGTGGCTGGTTGAGGTCGTGAGCAACGCCTGCCACCAGTTGACCAAGGGCGGCGAGTTTACCGGCCTGCACCAGTTCTTTTTGCGTATCTGAAATGCGGTTGCGGAATACTTCAAGGGCGCTGGCCATATCGCTGATTTCATCATCCCCACCCACAGGAACACGGGTGGTCAAATCACCCTCGGCAATCTGTCCCATGGCAAGGTTGAGGCGGCGCACACGGCCGGCCAGACTGCGGCCGACATAAAACCACACCACCAAAATGGCTATGGCAATACTGCCAAGCGTTGCCCAGATCAGGAAGTTTTTGGCGCGGTTGGTGACAATGCTGGCGCTTTTGGCCTGGCTGATCGCCTGGGATTTGACCAGTTCGGCAAATTTACCGGCGCTGGATTGAAAATCACCAACCAGCAAAGCCGTGCTTTCCAACATGGCCCTGTTGATCTGGAGCAGATCCTGCGAATCCCGACGCAGGTTTATCAGGCTGTTCTGGCCATCAATAAATGAAAGAATTATCTTTGCCGACTGGCGCAGGGAAACGTTTCCTGTACGTTTTTCCAGTTTGTTGAGCCCGTCATTAACCTGTCTTGCACTGTCGGCGGCAAACAGGGTGATGGATTTCAATTGCTGTTTGTCGTCGGCGCTGGCGGCTCTGAAAATCAGGCCAACCAGAAGGTTTACATCGCTCTTTATCTGCAACAACACTTCCTGCTGGGACAGCCGGGCTTCGATGTTGGATATGCGCGTCACAGAGGTTGTGTCTGCAACCGTGGCTTGAGATCGCCGCAGTAACAAGGCGATGTTAAAGCGGGCATCCATGATGAGGGGATCAATTTCATCGAGAAAATCCGCGTGCGCCCAGCGCAGGCTTTCGGTTAGTTCCTGATTGCGGTTGGAAAACCAGAATTTGCGCTGGACGTTGGTATCAAGTGCTCGCAAAGCCGAGGTAACTGCATTGAGCTGGTTGCGCAAGGCCGAGCGCTGTTCGCCGGGAATATCGTATTGCTCCAACTTGTCGACAAGTGCTGCAGTGGTTTTGATGGTGCGTAACAACTGATCCCAAATTCTTTTACGTGCCCGGTTGGAACTGGCGGCGACAAGTGTGGGGGCGGTGGAGACGATTTCACCACTTTTTGCGGTCAGCTCCGAGGCCAGCGTGATACTGGGAATATCTGTGCCAACGATGCGGGAAAAGCCGCGGCTCAGGTTTTCATAGGCAAACCAGGCGGTTGCGCTCGATATGACGGTTACCAGGGCGATGAGGCCAAAAGCTGCAAACATGCGACCGCGGATACCAAACCGCCACCCTGTCATTTCGGCCTCCCGGGATTGTCGCGCTCACGCAAAATCGATAAAACCCGTTCGGCTATTTGTGCAGCGGCATCGTAGCGGCGCAAAGCATCGCTGCGCCAGTCCGCTTCGCGCCGGGTTTGAGTGGATGAAACCGCAAAACCGGGTTTGTGGCGAGCAAACTGGCTGGTGAATTTTATATTTTTTGCTTCAGTGACTGTCACAGGAAACTGCTCAATCAGGGCACGGGCTTTGGCTATGTCGGCTTTTAAGTCTGCATCCTGTGATTGAGCCAGATTTTTTTCTGCCTGATGGACCAGCGACCAGGCTTCTTTCAGTTCGCGCAATCGAAATGTTATCAATTGATCAAACAGCGCATTGACCAGGTGATAGCGGGTTTTTGACAGATTGATGTCAAACAGGGGGGTGGCACTATCTGAGGCGAATGCGAAGGGATTGGGAAAGCCTTTTGGTGCATCGCGATAAATTTCCGGGTTAATCGGCAGCCGGGAAATACCGGGGCGGAACAATATGCGCTGGCCGTCATCAGATAATACGAACTCAATGAACCGATTTGCCTCGGCTGAATTTTCTGCACCCTTAACCAGAGCAATATTGGCTGGCAGCATTTTGGTGAAGGCGGGGTATCTGAATTCTACCGGTTGTCCTTCAGCGCGCGAGCGCAGGCCAAAAAAATCAATGACCAGGCCGATGCCGAAAAAGCCCTGCTCCACCCCTGAAGGCACACCAAAACTGCGGGCGGTGACCGTTGCCAGATTTCCGCCGATCTCAATCAGCGTGCGCCAGCCTTCTTCCCAGCCTTTTGATTGCAGGATGATTTCGACAATCAGATGTGTGGTGCCGGAGCGCGAGGGCGCGGAAATGCCAATATGATTGGCGTAGATACTTTTGCGTAAATCATCCCAGTTTTCAGGTTCCGGCAATTTGTAGCGGCTGAGGTAATCGCGGTTCCACATAATGCCGTAGCCGGAAATGGCAAAGCCCATGTAAAACCCGTCGGGATCATTTATCGGGTAGCCTGACACTTTGGCGGTGGGGCCATTTTTCAACTGATCAAGCTTTTGCAGTTTTCCCGATTGTTTGAGGATTTCAAAAGCATCTGGCGCGGATGCCCAAAACAGATCGACGGGATAATTGACACCGTCCTGAATGTAAGAAATTGCCGCTGATGTTTTTCTGTTTAGGATGAACAGCTCTATATCGGGATTGCGATCTTCAAATGCGCGTTTGAAGGGCGTGTAGATAGTGTCAGGAAACGAGGTAAGTATTATCAGCTGTTGGCGTTCCTGGGCGCTGACAACACTTGTCGCCAGCAAAAACAAGCCAATTAAAAAAAACCGTATGATCATGCTGACAAAACTCTTGTGAAGGATATGCTGATGTTAGCTTGAATAAATGGAACGTGATGCATTATAAGCATCCAAACGACCTTGTCATCACAGCGGGCTTCTGGCTCAGATAAATTTTATTAGAAAGCCTTCATCCATGGTTGAAAAGCCCACAGAGACTGTCAAAGACAATGACGAGGCTGCATCAAGCCAAACAGTGGCCGGCGATCAGGACGAACCGGTGTTTTCCCTGGATACTTCGCGCGGGTTCACTCAATGGCTGGCACAGCGTAATGTATCTTTGGCCTTTACCACCTATCAGGTTGGAAAACTGTTTTTGATCGGGGCCAAACCGGATGGGAAATTGTGGGTTTTTAACCGTAATGTCGGCCGCTGCCTCGGTATGGCTGCTTCTGACAACGGTCTATGGGTAACAAGCGATGTGCAGGTTCACCGTTATGAAAATGCCTTGCCGGAAAATCAGAAGACCAAAGAGGGCTATGATGCGGTCTATGTGCCCCAGGTTGCGTATTTTACCGGGGATCTGGATATTCACGACATCGCCATTCCAGACAGCGGCCAGCCAACCTTCGTCAATACGCTGTTTAACTGTCTGGGCACATTGA
>CAZVAZ010000079.1:4066-9821 GCA_964625235.1 uncultured Hyphomicrobiales bacterium | reverse complement strand
CTGATTTTGCGGGCTTTTCAACCTTTAACGGCCGGGTGTTGCATGCCCATGATTTCCGCGATGCGGTTGAGTTTAAGGATAAGGATGTCCTGATAATCGGCACCAGCTATTCGGCCGAAGACATTGGTTCGCAGTGCTGGAAATACGGCTGCAAGTCGATAACGGTTTCTCATCGCACAGCACCCATCGGCTATAACTGGCCCGACAACTGGAGCGAGGTGCCGCTGTTGCAAAAGGTCGAGGGCAATACGGCAACATTCAAGGATGGCAGCACAAAGGATGTGGATGCGATAATTCTGTGTACCGGCTATCAGCACAGTTTTCCCTTCCTGCCCGATGATTTACGGCTGAGAACGGCCAATCGGCTGGCAACTGCAGACCTTTATAAAGGTGTGGTGCTGACGCGAAATCCCAAGATGTATTACCTCGGCATGCAGGATCAGTGGTTTACCTTCAATATGTTTGATGCCCAGGCGTGGTACGTTCGCGACATTATTTTGGGTCGCATTGATGTGCCTTCGAGTGATGCTATGGTCAAAGACGTTGAAGACCGGGTGGCAGCCGAAGATGCGCTGCTCGATGATTATGCCTGCATCAAATATCAGGGTGATTATGTGGCTGAGCTGATTGCGGACACGGATTATCCCAGTTTCGACCTTGATGGGGCGTGTGATGCTTTTTACCAGTGGAAGAAACACAAAAAAGAAGACATCATGGGCTTTCGCAACAACAGCTACCGCTCAGTCATCACCGGCACCATGGCACCGCTCCACCACACGCCGTGGAAAGATGCGATGGATGATTCACTCGAAAGCTATCTGCAAACCGAAGACAGCTGATACCTGCACCGTACTAGAGTCTGTCCGTCTTTGACGGTTACACTCTAGATTTTTTGTTCACGGCTATTTCGGTGCTGCGCACCGGCTTACTCATGCTGGAAGCCTGTCTCCGACATAGCGCGGCACATAAGCGCCGGGCAGCGCTTGCTGCCATAGTGTTTCCATTTAAAAATGACACACTCTAGACGGCTGACCGTCTGCGAAGCCTAAGCAGGTTTTGCAGGTGGTTTAATGGTGCCTGATCGCCGAAATGACGCCGTCGTTGATAGTTTGTTGTTTGGGGAGACAGGCGGGTTTGTCCGCTTCACGTGACCAAACGTCTCAGTGGCACCAAAAGAAAGTTTTGTTATTAAAGATTTAATAATAACCCATCTACAGTGTAAACACAGTATAGATTAAGAATATAATTACAACTATAGGTTTTATTGCAATATAAATTTCAACAATAAATTGTTATTCAAGAAAATGAATGTTTAATAACTTATCAGTTTAAAATAACATTTAAATGATGTGAAAATATCAGAAAAAAGCAGATAAATATTTCTTTTTAGTTGGAGGTGGGGGGGTTCATGGAAGTTTTTACTACCGGATCTGAGGTTTTTTTCAAAGACGATGAGATCATTGTCTCAAAAACCGATTTGAAGGGGCGGATAACGTACGCCAACCGTGTATTTCTGGATATTGCCGGATACAGCGAGAAGGAAGTCCTTGATCAACCGCACAATCTCATTCGTCACCCGGATATGCCACGATGCATTTTCAAAATGCTTTGGGATACGGTCCAGGAGGGCAGGGAGATTTTTGCTTATGTGATCAACCGTTGCAAAAACGGCGATCACTACTGGGTCTATGCCCATGTAACCCCGAGCTTTGATAAAAGTGGAAAGATAACTGGGTATCATTCAAACCGGCGCGTTCCCGAACGCAAAGTGCTCGATGAAGATGTTATTCCCTTATACAGGGAACTGAAGGCAGCCGAACAAAATCGCGATAACCGTAAACAGGGACTGGAGGATTCTCAATCCATGGTTTCTGCTTTTCTTGCCGAACGAAGCATGGCCTATGATGAGTTTGTTATGACACTGGGACAGGGGCCGCGCCGCGGTTTTCGTTAAAAACCAGCCAGGGTTTAACGTTTCCACCAAGCGGAAACTGCAACGAATTCTGGCGAAAGGTACATGAAGATGATAGGCAGTAAAACACGTAAAGCCATTACCAATATCCGCGAAGTTTGCGAAGCTGTGGCGGCAGGCAATTTTGATGCCCGTATTTTAAACATCACAGTAAAGGGGGATTTGGGTGAAACGATGCATGCGATCAATCTGCTGATTGACCGTACAGATGCCTATATACGCGAATCCCGGGCCTGCCTTGAATATGTTGGGCGCAACCAGTATTTCAGGCTGATTGCCGAAAAGGGAATGGTTGGATCGTTTCTGGAATCGGCTGAGACAATCAACAAAGCGACCTGGAGTATCAAAGGGCGAGCTGAGAAATTTGAGCAGACGGCCAATAGTTTTGAAAAACAGATGAAGGACGTGGTTGAGTCTGTTTCAACCTCTATCGACAAACTTCAGGAGGTTTCCGAAACAGTCAGCAAATCCTCAAGTGCAGCCAATGAACAGTCCCTGACGGTTGCAGCAGGAGCGGAAGAAGCTTCGGTTAACATGCAAGGTGTTGCCGGTGCAACTGAGGAACTCACCTCTTCCATAGAAGAGATTAACCGGCAGGTTGTCCAATCAACCGGTATCACCGCACTTGCCGTTGAAAAATCACAACAGATGAATGAGCAGATAGAAAGCCTGATGGAGGCCTCACAAAAGATTGGCGATGTTATCAAACTTATTAACGATATCGCTGCCCAGACCAATCTCCTGGCTTTAAATGCGACCATCGAAGCAGCACGGGCAGGTGATGCGGGAAAGGGATTTGCGGTGGTTGCCCAGGAAGTGAAAAGCCTGGCTGCTCAAACAGCTAAAGCCACCGAAGACACCAGTGCCCAGATTGACAACATTCAGACTGCGACCAAACATGCCGTTGAAGCCAATGCCGGGATCAGCGAAACAATTACTCAGGTCAATGAAATATCGACAACTATTGCCAGTGCGGTTGAAGAGCAAAGCACGGCCACCCAGGAAATAGCCCGTAATGTGGATGAAGCTGCCAGCGGCACCACGGAAGTCAGCGCCAGTATCGCTCTTGTACGCGAAGCTACGGATGAAACCAGGCTGGCGGCAGGTAAGGTTCTGCAAGCTTCCGGCGAAATTTCCAAACAGGAAATTGTGTTGCAGAATTTGCGCGATGAAATGAACGAGTTTATCGCAGAGATCAAAAAAGTGGGTTGAAGAATATCAGAGCCTTTCAAGCTCAAGCCGGGTAATTGCGAATATGTCTGGTAAAAAAAAACGGGTCGGCAATTATGTTTGTCCACCCGTTTTTGGTGTTGGTCGGAACGGCAAGATTTGAACTTGCGACCCCTTGACCCCCAGTCAAGTGCGCTACCAGGCTGCGCTACGCTCCGTTGATATTTATTGAGGCTTTCTTCTCACGTTTTAGCCCAGGCGTCTAGGACTTCTTTCAACCTCCTGGAGGGACCAGGGTGAACTTGTCAGTCCCCAAATGGCTGCAATAATGAGGTAGAAATGACGCCAGTGATCTGTATCGATGATAAGGCCCTGTAAAACCAATCCACAAAATGTTGCCAGAAAAACCATTAGATACGGCCTGGTGGCAAGATTATACCGGATAAAGACAAATCCTCTGATTAATGTCATGATGATCAAGGCAAAATAGGCAAATCCACCAATCCAGCCGCTGAACAAGAACTGGCTGATGTAGACATTGTGAGCCAACTCGCCCCAATAGCGCGCAAAACTCCCCCAGCCGGTCCCCAATGGGTTGGACAGGACCCAGTCCAGCGCCAGTTTTTGGCCGTCAAATCGGCCTCGGCCTCCGGCGTCGTAGACCTGTGTTAACTGGGCGCGCTGGGTAAACATTTCAGAAATTGAGCTGGAGCCGAGCAGAGCCAGTAAGAACAGACTTAAAGATACCAGTGCCAGTAGTGCAAAAAACAACAGGCGCAACCGTGATTTATTATCCGGCAAAACCATTAGGATCATCGGCAACAACACCAGACCCGACACAACAAGATGGCCCCAGGCGCCGCGAGAAAAACTGAGGAAAATGCCCGCCGTCAAAATGAGCGTGCCCAGAAGCTGCAAAGGCAGATATTTGCCGGGCCGGGTGGTGAACTGAAAAATCAGATAGAGCAGGGGGGCGATAAGAAAAGGACCGAAAACATTGGGGTCCTTGAAGGTTCCGCTCAGGCGGCCATACAGTGTGAAAATATCATAGGTTCCGGGAATCAGGTCGAAATATCCGACAAAGCCCGCCAATGTGGCAATGAGGGCAGCGACAATATAACCATTCATGATGACGCTGATTGCCCTTAGCGGCATGGCGGCAATGAATGCGGCAAGAATAATTGTGCCGACAATCAGGTAGGCTGTCGTCACAATGTGCAAAGCTGCTGTGGTAATCTGGTTGGAATAAAGCGAGGCAACAAACCCGAATATGATGATGAGCGTGAAGCAGAACAGGAGGGGTGCGAATTTTGCCGGAATTCGCAAGCCAAAAAGCAGAGCAGAAATACCAACACCGAGCAAGGCAATATCGTAAGGGGCCGGTTCAATAAAAACGATGCCGCTTAAAGAGATGACGCCAAACATAGCCAACAGCAAAAGACGCTCGTTGAGGGCTACTCGGGGTCTGGAGGCGGCAATCATCAGGCTAGTACGCGCTTTCGGTGTTGAGCAGGGAAATCGGTGTCATGGCGAGAATATAAAGGTCAAAGAGAATGGACCAGTTTTCAATGTAGTAAAGATCATGCTCGACCCGGCGCTGAATTTTTTCAGCCGTATCGGTTTCACCGCGCCAGCCGTTAATCTGCGCCCAGCCTGTTATTCCGGGACGCACCCGGTGGCGGGCAAAATAGCCATCAACAACGTCGCCATAGAGCTTATCGGCAGCCTTTGCCGAAACCGCATGAGGTCGGGGGCCGACAAGAGAAAGATCGCCTTTGAGGGAGTTGAACAATTGCGGCAGTTCATCAAGGCTGGTCTTGCGGATAAAGCGGCCGACTTTTGTTACACGCGGATCATCTTTGGTAACAAGTTTGTCAGCTTTGGCGTCTGATTGATCGGTATACATTGAGCGAAATTTGTAAACTTCGATAAGTTCATTATTGAAGCCATAACGGTTTTGTTTGAAAATTACCGGTCCGCGGCTGTCAAGTTTGATGGCAATGGCGACAACAGCCATAATCGGAAGCGCAAACACCAGGGCCACCGCAGAAATTATCTGATCTTCGAGGCGCTTGAAAATATAGCTCCAGTCGGCCAGTGGTTTGTCAAACACATCTAAAAACGGCACGTTGCCGATGTATGAATAGGCGCGCGGGCGGAAACGCAGTTTGTTGGTGTGCGCGCTGAGGCGAATATCGACCGGCAGCACCCACAGTTTTTTCAAAACCTCAAGCAACCTTGATTCGGCTGACACCGGAAAGGTTACGATGAGAAGGTCAACACGTACCTTGCGGGCGAAATCAACCAGTTCATTGACGGTACCCAGCTTGGGGATACCGGCTATGATGCCCGGCGAGCGATCATCCGAGCGGTCATCGAAAACCCCCGATATGCGGATATCGGAAGTAGAAGAGGCATTGAGAGCCTGGATCAAATCACCACCGGCCTCACCACCGCCGATAATGACGGCGTTGCGTTGCAGGCGTCCCTGCTCATTCCAGTTGCGAATGAAACCGGCCAGAATGCCACGCTCAATGGCCAGAGCTGCCAAAGTTGACAGATACCATGAGGCCAGCCAGACACGGGAAAACACATCGGCAAATTTTGATATGA
>CAZVAZ010000079.1:0-3966 GCA_964625235.1 uncultured Hyphomicrobiales bacterium | reverse complement strand
AGATACCATGAGGCCAGCCAGACACGGGAAAACACATCGGCAAATTTTGATATGAAAACCAGCGCGGTGAAAGCACCTATAACGATTGTCCAGACAGATATCAGGCGGCTGGTGCTGGCAATGTAGTTCCTTAATGAAGCAATGGAATACATGCCGACGGCCTCAAATGAAATAATCACTGCGGTTGTGGTGACGCTAATGGTGAAAACGTATCCCCATTGAAAAACCTTGTCTCTTTCAAGCACATAGCCGTAGTAAATCAGAAATCCCAAAACAGCGATTATCAAAAACTCGATAAAACGCACGGACCCGGAAATAACCTTGCTGGAAATCCAGGTGTCGACCACTGTTTTGGAGCCGGCTACAAAAGTTTCGACGGTTTCCTGTGTGGCCTGGTTCTTGGTATCGCCTTGAGGTTTGAATGAAGTGCCCCGGCGTCCAAAACCTGTATTGTGATTTGCCGAATCCATAAGCCTTCTATCTCAAAATACTGATCAGTCAGGCGGTGAAAAAGACCGCGTTCAATGATGTCAAGAATCACGCCGGAAGTTATCAATGACCTTGAAATAAAATGACGATTTTAAGTTAAGGATATGTTTACCCGACATCGAAAAGGGGGATTTACGCTTTAAACCGAGGAATAAAAATCGATGGTCGCAGCTGTCATGGTCGACACTTTAAAACGCTTCTTGACCCGTTGATGCAAAATATCGGCGCGCGCTTTCATTTCGTCCGGGTTTTTGAGCGCGAATTCCAGCGCGGTTGCAAGATTTCCTGCATTGTCCGGGGATACCAGCAACGGCGCCTGTTCACCAAATATCTCGGCAATCCCGCCAACCCGGGTGGTGATGATGGGCATGCCGGCAGCCGCACCTTCCAGTATGATGTAGGGAAATGATTCGGCGCGCGATGGGATAACCAGATGACGGCCAAGTGAAAATCCTTTTGAGGCGGGCTGAAACCCCGCGAATTTCGTGCAATCCTTCAATTCAAGCCGATCGGCTAATTTCCTGAAGTCGCTGCCATCAGGCCCCTCACCAACAATTGTGCAACTGCACTGCAGGCCGTTTTTCCGCAAAATTGCCAGAGCATTGAGAAGAATATCGACACCTTTGAGCTTGCGCAACTCGCCGACAAAAACAAAATCACTTGCCTTGTCATCGAGCTGGCGGGGCTGGAAGTCGTCGTCATTGATGCCATTGTGAATGACCCGCATGGCACAGGATGGATTGCCGATTTTGCGCCGATAGGTTTCCTGAGAAAATGCGCATTCGAAAATTATACCGTCGGTTCTCCGGCTCAACAGGCTTTCGAGCCGGAAGAAGATAAATCCCGGGAGCGATCCGGTTTTGTAATGCAGACTGCCACCGTGAGGGGTGTAAAATGTTCTGGCATTAATTGAATGCCCGAGCAGCCGCGCATAGGCTCCGCCCTTGGCACCATGACCGTGGAGGATATCGGGGGAGAGCTTTGCAAGAGATTTGCGCAAATGACGTATGGCATTCCAGTCTGCGATGCCGGGCAGGCGGCCAATCGGGAACCTGTGAATGCCCAGGGAGCAATTTTGCTCCAGTTGCTTGAGGATGCGTGCAGCATTTTCGCCGCCGGTTTCCGAATCACAGAATATGCCAACCTGCAGTCCGCGTTGTGATTGCATTTTTGCCAGATCACAGACGTGCCGGAACAATCCTCCCACCGGAGTTCGAAGCACATGGATAACTGATAAAGAAGGGGTGGTTTTGTCACTCATTATCTAAAAAAAGCGTTCTTCCACAACAATTGTATCGCCGGGTTTTAATGTGGCGGTTCGGCGCAAGGTGAAGGTGCGGGATTTGTTATTGGCATCTTTGCGTGTCACTTTGACACGCGATTGACGTGCGCGCGGGGTAAAACCGCCGGCAATGGCCACCGCAGTTTGAACATCCATTCCATCTACATAAGGATACTGGCCGGAATTTGTAACTTCGCCAAGGATATAGAACGGCCGGAAGGTTGTAACTTCAACTGAAACATTGGGATTGCGCAGGAATTTTTTTCGCAACCTGGTGGTTATGCGCTGGGCCACCTGACGGGTGGTGAGGCCTGCAACGCGCACAGTACGCAACAATGGCATGGAAATTGTGCCGGTACCGTCAACCGCATATTCGCCAGTCAAGGTGGGTTCACCAAAAACACCAACCTGCAACCTGTCACCCTGGCCCACTGTATAAGCTGCGTTTTCGCGGGAATATGCATGTTTGGCCGGAGATGATTGCGTTGCTAAGCTGCTTACAGAGGTTTGCCATTTGTTTTTTGTCTTGCCTGCGCAACCCGACAGCAGGAGTGACGTTAAAACAAGAATAAAAATCGATGGATTTTTGCAGCTATACATTACGGTTCATCAACTGTGTTACTGAGATTCGCCCATCAACCTACCCCGGTATGGTTAACAAATCTTAATCAGGGTGGCTTGTGCCAATTCTTCTGCGTTAAGACTTTGGTTACCAAAAACCCATCTATTGTTAAGTCACGTGAACGACTCACATTTTTGGCGCTTTTTAAATGAAAAACCCCCATACCAGCCTAAACCCGAATACTGCATCTGCGCCGCAGATTCCGATGGCTGGTCCTGAGCGCGATATTAATCTGTATGAGCTGGCAAGCGGGATAGCGGCACGCTGGCGCATGATTGCCGCCCTGGTGGGTTTTATTGTTATTACCGGTGCGGTGATTTTGATGTTCACCCAGCCGCGTTATTCCTCGGGCGTGAGAATTTTGTTTGGTAACACCGAAGCTGAAGTTTTGAACACCGAACGCTTGAATGGCCGGTCTGGAGTTGATCCGGATCTGGTGCGCAGTCAGATACATGTGCTGCAATCGCGTGACCTGATGGCCCGGGTCATCGCGGATCTGGATTTGACACAGAATTCCGAATTTGTGTCTTCCAACAAAAAGCCTGGCCTCAAGAGCAGACTTCTTGGCGCTTTGGGGTTTGGCGGTGGTGCGCAGATAATGTCGCCGGAAGAGCGCGCCTGGGATAAACTTTCTTCGCGTATAGAAGTATACCCTTTGCCCGGCAGTCGCGTTATTGCTCTCGATGTCTGGTCATATGATCCGGTGCTGGCAGCGGATATAGCCAATGGTATGGCCCTGGCTTATCTGAATGAATCCAAAGCAGCAAAATCCCTCAGCAACAAACAGGCCACTGAATGGCTGTCCGGCCGCATTCAGGACCTGCAGGAAAAAGCCCGTGTGGCTGAATCCAGGGTGGAGCGGTTTCGCGCCCGGGCCGGATTGCTGCAGGGGACGAACAATACTTTAACTGCTGAAGAGCTTTCCGGAATTAAAGGTCAGATTATTGTTGCTTCAGCCAACCGTTCTCAGGCTTTGGCGCGGGCGAGGCACATACGAAAGCTGCTTAAAAATGGCGGGGATATCAATACATCCAGCGAAGTGTTGCAATCACCTTTGATAAGCAGGTTGCGTGAACAGCAGGTAACCTTGCGACGGCTGATTTCTGATCTGTCGGCAAAATATCTGCCGTCTCATCCCCGCATGGTCCGGTTGCGGGCTGAAATTGCCGGGCTGTCACGGCAGGTGCGTGGCGAAATGCGTAAAATTGTTACCAGTCTGCAAGGCCAGGTGGATGTGGCTACCGCCCGTCTTGCCTCACTCAATACCAGTCTGGAGCGGGTGAAAGCAACGGCTGAAGAGAGCAATGGACAAAGAGTGGGTTTAAAAGCGCTGGAGCGCAATGCGCTGGCCAGCGGTCAGCTTCTGGAAACCTATCTGCAGCGTTTTGGCGAGGCCAGTGCGCGCGCAGATATTGAAACCCAGTCGGCCAATGCGCGCATTATTTCAAAAGCATATGCCGAAACCACGCCGTCTTATCCCAAAAAGGGGCCGATTTTGCTTTTGCTTGGCGTTGGCAGTCTGGTGCTTGGTGTCATGATTGCCTTTTTGCTGGAAATTTTTTCAATCAGCCCG
>CAZVAZ010000078.1:0-9845 GCA_964625235.1 uncultured Hyphomicrobiales bacterium | reverse complement strand
GGCACGTCAACCACATCAAACCCGGCAGCGCGCAACAGGTTTTTGGGCTGGTTGATTATCTTTTGGCCGTGCTGCATGGAACAGGCGGAATGATAAGCGACTTTTAATTCGAATTTTTTGTCTGTGGTTTCAATTGGTGCCGAGGCAAGATATTCGGTTATGTCTTTGGCCAGATCAGAAATTATCCTGGCTTTTTGGGCGTAACCCTCCTCGTCCATAAGCAGATGCGCATAATCCTTTATTGTCGTTCCACAGCCTGAGGCGGTGATGATGATGGCATCCAGGCCTTCGCCTTCAACCTCGGCCATCCATGCATCCACATTGGCTTTTGCCTGGGCATTGGCTTTTTCTTGCGCGCCCATATGGTGCACCAGAGCGCCACAACAGCCCTCGCCTTTGGGCATAATCACGTCAATTCCACGGCGGTTTAACAGGCGGATGGTGGCGTCATTGATGCCGGGGTCGAGCACAGATTGAGCACACCCTTTCAGCAGGGCTATGCGGCCACGGCTTCCGGTAAAGGTGCTGTGGGGAAAAATCTCCTCAGTTGAAGCACGCGGCGGTAATTTCGCCGGCGCCAGCGCCAACATGGCCGCCATTGGCTTACCTCCGGGGAGTTTTGCCAGCACAGGTGCCAGACCTTTAAAAAGCCAGGCAGCTGTCAGAGCCAGCCTGAAGCGTGCGGGATACGGCAGCACCATCTGCAGCATATTGCGCACAAGCCTGTCCATGAAGGGACGCTTGTAGGTTTTGGCCACATGCACGCGCGCTGTATCAATCAGCCGCATATAATTGACGCCCGAAGGACATGTGGTCATGCAGGACAAGCACGACAGGCACCGGTCCACATGTTTGGTTATGTGTTCGCTTGCCGGCCGGTCGTTTTCAAGCATGTCTTTAATCAGATAGATGCGCCCGCGCGGGCTGTCCAACTCATCGCCCAGCAAAAGGTAGGTGGGGCACGTGGCGGTGCAAAAGCCGCAGTGGACGCATTTGCGCAAGACATCGTTGGCTTCGCTCAAGTGGCGTTTTTCAAGCTGCTCGGGGGTGAAACTGGTCTGCATCTCTCAGTCTTTCATAGGTTTCGATACATGCGCCCGGGATTAAGGATGCCTGAGGGATCAAAATTATCTTTAAGGTTTTTGGTCAACGCCATGAGGCCGGGTTCAAGGACGTGAAAAATGTCAGCTGTTGCGCGCACTTCTTGTGGTGCCCTGAACAAAGTCGCATGCCCGCCGCAGGCTTCAAGACACTTGCGGATGGCGGTTTGCGAGGCTTTGTTAAGCGCTGGTACAGCCGCCCAGATCAATCCACCGGCCCAGTCGAAATAATATTCCACGCCTGGAACCTCAGCTGCAATTGCCGAGGCTGTCACAGCACCCTGGGCCGGAGGCACGGACAATTTCCACACAGCTTTTTCCTGATTTTCCGCAAAATAATGCACATCGCGGACATCGCGCCAGATGTCGCTGGTTCCGGTCACTTTGGTAATGCTGCCGAGCGAACTCAAGAGAGTTTCCAGCTGTGTTGCCCTATACTCAACCGAGGGGCCAATTCCTTCCAGGCGCAGCAGAGTTGCGGACGCACCCGATTTTGCCATTTCATTGAAGGATGACCGATGATTAAGGTTGGCTGGTATGTGGGCAGCGCCCGATACTTCACACGAGCTGTTCATGGCTATCGACATGGCATTTATGGCCTCGGCATTGCTCAATCCCGCTACAATCAAAGTTGTCGTCTGCTCGGCTGCGGGCAGCACTTTAAGGGTTACTTCGGTCAAAACAGCCAAAGTACCCCACGAACCGGCCAGGCCTTTGCACAGATCATAGCCGGTTACATTTTTAACCACACGGCCACCGGATTTGAATTCCTCGGCGCGACCGCTGATGGCTTTAAGTCCTAAAAAATGGTCACGTGCGGCCCCGGCTTTCAAGCGCCGGGGGCCGGAGATGTTTGCCGCCATTATGCCACCGATGGTGCTTTTTGCTTCAGCACTGCCCAAAAGCCTGGCATAATCAGCGGGCTCAAAAGCGAGTTCCTGATTTTTCTCGGCCAAAAGTGCCTCGATTTCAACCACGGGCGTTCCGACAGCAGCGGTTAGAACAAGTTCCTCGGGCTCATAAAGGCTTATGCCGGTCAGCCCTGAAAGGCTTAAGATTGCCTCGGCATTGAGTGGGTGACCGATGGCCTGCTTGGAGCCCGCTCCCTGAATTTCCAGAGGCTTATTGTTTGCCAGCCCCCAGGAAATAACGTCAAGGACCTGGGCAGCGGTCTCTGGTTTAAATCTATCTTGCATAAGTTGCCCTAAAACCTTGGAATATCGGGAAACGGCACTTTGCCGTTGTGCACATGCATGCGGCCAAGTTCGACACAGCGGCGCAGCGTGGGAAAAACCTTGCCGGGGTTAAGCAGGCCTTTGGCATCAAAAGCACATTTTATACGCTGTTGATGATCGAGATCCACATCGTTGAACATGGTCTCCATCAAGTCGCGCTTTTCAACGCCAACGCCGTGTTCCCCTGTTAGAACACCGCCAACCTCGACACATAATTTGAGAATGTCGGAGCCAAAATCTTCGGCCTTTTCAAGTTCTCCCGGCTTGTTGGCGTCATAGAGGATTAAAGGGTGCAGATTGCCGTCACCGGCATGAAAAACATTGGCAACGCGCAGGCCGTAGTGCTCGGACATTTCGCGCATACCCGTCAATACTTTTGGCAATTGATGGCGCGGGATGGTGCCGTCCATGCAATAATAATCCGGTGATATTCTGCCAACGGCGGGAAAGGCTGCCTTGCGCCCGGCCCAGAAAGTCAGGCGTTGTTCTTCGCTGGTAGAAGCCTTGACGCTCACCGCATTGTGGGCATTGGCGATTTTTTCAACACGTTCGAGCAAGTGATCAACTTCGGCTTCGGGACCATCAAGTTCAACAATCAACAGGGCTTCCACATCGAGCGGGTAACCGGCATGGGCGAATTCTTCGGCCGCATGGATTGCCGGTCTGTCCATCATCTCCATGCCACCGGCAATAATGCCCGCACCAATTACGTCAGCGACGCAGGCACCGGCATCTTCACTTGAAGAAAATCCGACCAGAACCGCACGCGCCGTTTCCGGGCTTTTTAGAATGCGCACGGTAACTTCGGTAATGACGCCGAGCAAGCCTTCCGAGCCGGTCATCAGCCCGAGCAGATCAAAACCCGCAGAGTCCAGATGTTTGCCGCCGATTCTAATCACCTCACCGGTCATCAAAACAACTTCCAGGCCTAAAACATTGTTGGTGGTGAGGCCATATTTGAGCGAATGCACGCCGCCGGAATTTTCAGCAATATTACCGCCAATTGTACACGCAATCTGGCTTGAGGGATCGGGTGCGTAGTAAAATCCTTCGTGGGCGACAGCGTGGGTAATTGCCAGATTGGTGACACCGGTCTGGACCACGGCACATCTGTTGTCGAAATCAATATCAACAATGCGGTTAAACTTGCCCAGACCAAGCAGCACACCGTCTTCCAGCGGCAAGGCGCCGCCTGATAATGACGTGCCTGCCCCGCGCGGAACCACCTTGATGCCTTCGGCATGGCAATATTTGAGGACTGCGGATACTTCTTCAACCGTGGAGGGTAACACAACAATCATCGGCACCTGGCGATAGGCGGTGAGGCCATCAGATTCAAACGGGCGCATTTCATCCACATCGGAAATTACGCCTTCACCGGGCACGCGCTGTTGCAACGCGCGAATAATTTCATCGCGCCGCTTCAGTATCCCGCCATCCGGTTCCGGCATTTTAAGACCAGTCATTCAGGTGTCCCGATTTTGAAATGAAAAACTTCAACCTGAGGCCACATTAATACAGGTGGCAATATTTGACCTAGGGAAATTATGGGATCAATTTCCATTGTGCGGAAAATTGTGACGCAAACGCAAGCGTAGCGAAGCCGTGTTCACCGGATTTCTATAATTGTATCAGGGGGAAAAAAAACGTTTCGGATTAAGAAGATACGTTTGGCGGGGACCAGCCGGTTTTCCATTTGGCCAGGGTCAGAATTTCCGGTGCAACGCCATTGGCGTAAAACCACGAGTCAACTACATAGGAACTGCCGCTGCTTTTTTCGACAATGACGGCGGTATTGTGTGGCCAGCCGTCGACAAACCGACCACGCCAGGCGGCTTCGCCAATTGTATGAAACTGCAATAGGTTGTCGCGTTCAAACATCCTCAGATAGGTTGTGGTATTGGCGGTTTCGTCGATGCAATCCAGCTGAAACTTATTTTCCGCAAACAGGGAAGCACCGGCCTTATCTATATCAGTGCCGGTTGCGGATCCGACCTTCTTTTCAATAAGTGCGATTGCCCGCGCAATAGCAGCGCGCTCTTCTACAGCATTTGCTGGCGCAGGACCGTATGCGTCCTTGACCTGCTGCCAGCCGACGGGCGACATATTCACCTGGCTTTGGCTGGCACAGCCATAGCCATAACAGATAGTGAAGCTGGCCGGTGCCGGCTTTACATCGGAATATTCATCGACAAATTCCTGACCGCGGGCGCAGGCACTGACAAACAGCATGAGGGCGACGACCGGGACAAAGCCGCTAAAGGAGCGAACCTCTTTAGGTTGGTCTGTTTTGTCGGAAACGCCATTAACTGTCTTAGATACCCGCATAGACGAAACCTAAATCTTCACCCTCACCATTTGATGCCGCCACCAACAAAGAAGCGAAACGCACCGCCGCTTTTGATCCTGTTATTGTAGTCAAAAGGAACACCCGTAGATGTTCCTGAAACTTCTATGGAGGGGCTCCAATCCCATGCTGCACCCAGGCGGACGAAGGGTACTGAACCACCCGCATAGTCGGCATTAAACAGGGCAGGCAGAGGAATATCCAAATCGACGCCAACGGTCACACCGATATCTGTCTCTGAATTGGAGAATTCCGAAACACCACCAAACGTGCCCTGATCTGTTCTGAGCTTGATTTTGCGGCGTTCGATCCTGGGACCGGCAAACACGGTCAGGTCGGCAGGATTGTTGGCAAGGTTCATTCCAAACACATAACCAATGTAGGGCAGGAGGAAAAAGCTTTTCGAATAAGAAGAAAAGGTGTCATTTGAGCCTGAAGGATTATGCAAATCAAAGCCGACCTGGTTATCGCCGCCAAAAAAAGCGCTCCCCAACAGGCCCACAACCGGGCCAACCGGCCTGAAGGCTGTGTTTCCGGCACCGTTTCCAGCATATCCGATATTTGCGACATTTCCGACATTGGCTAAAAGTAGATATAGTGGAACCCGGTAGTCGATGCCGATGGAGGTAATGTTTTTGCTGCTTGATCCGTCGACGTCAGCAAGGGGGAAACCGCCGCTGCTCTGAGTGACGTTGCTCTTCGGGTTGAGAAAGCCAGTCCCTAAAACAACGCCTACCTTAGTCTTGGGGCGATTTCTGTCACTTTTCCCATAATTGACGGTTTGAGCGGTTGTATCGCGATCGGCAAAAGCTGTATTGACGGCGACAAAAGACGAGGTTGCAAGACTGATGGCCAATATTGGTAATAAAACACTGCGACGCATGGGATATCCCCCTTTAATCGACTTAACATTGCCCTCAAGCACGAACAAGCGAGGTATGGTAAGCAAAACAATATAATTGGGGGATTATTTTAACCGATATCTCCCCGTCCCCCAGGCTGGATAGAATCGTTGAGGTACTTAATGCATGGTCTGCTGCTTTTTTTCAATTTCAAATTGGCTTTTTGCGACGCCCTTGATTCTTTTTTTAACTTTAGTGGTATTTTTGTCGACCTTTCCTGATTCTGGCTCCAGACATATGCCCTGTCTGCATTTCACACAGCTGCGACGATGGGTCACGAAATGTTAAGTGGCGCCATCGAAAAGCACATGATATAGATCATTTGCACTCAAGAAACATGAGAGCTCATTGATCTGAACGAATTTAAGGAGAGTTACGTGAAGAAAGCACTGTTGGGTACAGCATTTTTGTTGATGTTACCGATTACCGCTATAGTAATGGCACCTACCCCAGGCTTGGCCTCAGCGGATACACAGGCACCAGCTACAGCCGAGACTATGGCCGCTGAAGAACTGGTATGCGTTGCCGAAGATGCCACGGCAGGAAAAAAAGTTTACAAAAAATGCGCGGCATGTCACGTGGTCAACAAGGAAAAGAACAGGGTTGGGCCGCATCTTGTGAATTTATTCGGCCGCAAAGCAGGCTCGGTTGAGGGATACAGATATTCCAAAGCGTTCAAGAAAGCCAATGAAGAAGGTCTCATGTGGACGGCGAAAACTCTTGATGAGTTTTTGATGGCACCGAGAAAAATGATTCCAAAGACCAAGATGTCTTTCCGTGGCCTTAAAAAAGAAAAACAGCGCAATGCGCTTCTCTGCTACATCAAAAGTGTCAACGGATAAAATTGTCTATAGCGCCCGCAGGCGCGCTTTTGTGTTCAACAGCAAAAAGGCCGGTGAAAATTTTCACCGGCCTTTTTTTGCGTATTAAATCTCTCACATCAGGTTCAGTTTCCTGCATATTTCAGGTTCATGTTGCCGATACCGGCGGCAATATTAAATCCTTCCTGAACCTGCACGCTCAGCGGCTGCAGGGTAATTGATTTATTAATTCCACCTACGAGTAAATTGGCACCAACGCCGCCGCCTACGGTGACTTCGGCGGTGACACCGATATAACCGCCAGCCAGAGCCCCGCTGACATTTTTACCTGAAGGGGCGAAAACCAACCATGAAATCCTGGCCTTTTTGGTCGTGCCGATGTCGATACCAAATTTTCTGATATTGCCGGTATAACGCTCGCGAACTCCATGCTTCTTTTTGAAGGTGCAGGTAAGTCCTTTTGACGAACCCAGAATAAAACCGGTGCCTCCGGCTACTGTACATTTCAGCACACCGACCTGCACGTTGGTACCTTGTGCGCTGGCCTCCGGGCCGAAAGAGAGGGAAGCAGCGATCAGACCGATTGCCAGAACCCCGGCATTTTTTTTATTAAATACTAACATTTGAATTTCAATTCCTCTCAAGAAAAGGTTTCGCACGTTCGCGATGGTTACATGAATTTCACTGTTTTTCAATATGGTAAAGGGGTGGGCCAATTACCAGTGAAACTCTTAAACGAACGCGTACAGGTCAATCACCAATTGATCATATTAGGATTAAACACCGAAGCCTTTTTCTGATCTAAGGGCGCATGGGTTTCCATCTGGATCAGAAAACTCTGCGGTCGTTCCCCACTCATGGTGGCGAACTTCGACATTAACACCCTTATTCTGTAACTCAATGCATGAGGCATCGATGTCCGCTACATTAAAACGCAATTTTGTCGGGCAATGTTCAATTGGTTTGGTACCATCATGCGAACGACCTCCCGTCTCGATCATTAGATAGATATCACCAAGCTCAAAACATGTCAGTTGTTCGTCAGGACGATCTATTTTGAAAAGAATGTTTAAATTCAAAATGCTTTCATAGAAATTCGTGCACTCAGAGTATTTTTGTGTGTAGAGGATAATCCCTGCCCTGGTGAACTTCATGTACCTGCCCTTTTAATCATCACGAAATTAAAACTACAGAATTGTATACCGGCTCAAGTAAGGTTTAGATCAAGAGAAATATTGATACATCAGAAATAATACCAACTTGTGTAAGCAGTTTGAGGGGACACACCGATTTGGCATGCCCTCTCCGGGAGAGTTGCATAGACATTTACGCGCCTATGCGGCCTCATTGAGACTGACGCCGGCACGCTCCAGCACCATGACCCGATTGAGAAGTTTGACGCATGCATAGACCGCTTCAATTGAGGGCGCGGGGATATTGTTGAGCCGGCCGAGTTCCAGAATGGCGCCGATAAGGGCTTCTGTTTCGAGGCTGCGCCCGGCCTCCACATCCTGCAGCATTGATGTTTTGTGGGCACCAACACCTTCGGCACCGGCAATGCGTTTTTCAATCGTGTGGCGGAAGGTGATGTCGAGAGCCTCGGCAATAACCTGCGCTTCCGTCATCATGTTTTCAGCCAGCTTGCGGGTCTCGGCAAACTGGCAAATGCCTTCCAGAGTGGCATGGGTCAGCGCACTTATCGGGTTGAACGACAGATTGCCCCAGGCTTTGAGCCAGATTTCAGAGCGTATATCATCAAGGATGCGCGACCTGAAGCCGGCGCCTGTAAATAATTCAAACAGCTTTTCAACCCGTGGCGATGTTGAGCCGTCAAGCTCACCGATGGGAAAGCGGTCGCCTTCAACATGTTTTATAACGCCGGGCTTAATGACGGCGGCGGCGGGATAGACTACACACCCGATAATGCGGTCGCCATCAATATGCTTTGTCAACAGGCCTGTGGGGTCGAGAGTATCGAGGCGATGGCCATCAAATTCTCCGCCGTGATTGTGGAAATACCACCACGGGATACCATTTTGGACCGGCACAATCATGGTGTCCGGCCCCATCAGACCATCAATGTCGCGGGCAACGAGTTCAAGAAAATGGGCTTTCAGCGCCAGTACCACCAGATCCTGGGGGCCAACGTCTTTTGTTGTATCCGTGGCCGTCACTTTGGCAACATGTTCGCTGCCATCTTCCCAGATCAGCTTGAGGCCGTTTTGCTGAATGGCTTCAAGGTGCTTGCCGCGATCGATGACGGTGACCTCATGTCCGGCCAGAGCAAACTTGGCTGCCATCAGACCGCCAATGGCTCCGGCACCTACAACGCATATTTTCATCACTGTTTCCTCGTGTTGGTTTTTTTCATGTCTATTGCACGAATGTATTGTTGAGCGTGCCGATACCTTCAATGGTAATCGAGATGGTGTTCGACGGCTCCTTCATGGCACCGACACCGATCGAGGTGCCACAGGCAATGACATCACCGGGATTGAGCGTCATGTCGTATGACAGGCGCGAAATCAGCTTATGGGGAGGAAATATCATGTCATTGACAGGGTAGTTCTGCCGCTCTGCGCCATTTAGAACGGTTTTGATGGTGAGCGTCATCGGGTCGATATCTGTTACAATTGCCGGACCGAAAACGCCGAAGGTGTCAAAACTTTTTGCCCGCGTCCACTGGGCGAAAGTTGCATCTTTGGAAATGATTTCAGCCGCCGTCACATCATTGATGCAGGTGTAGCCAAAAATGAAATCTCCTGCCTCGGCTTCAGAGATTTCGCTGCACTGGCGCTTGATGACAATGCCAAGCTCGCCTTCGTAGACCACTTTGCCGTCATAAGAAGAAGGACGGCGTATAGTCTGGTTGGTGGCTAAAAATGAGTTGGAGGCTTTCAGGAAGAAAAGCGGATCCTCCGGCACCGGTGAATTCATCTTTGTGGCCAGGGCGTGGTAATTGTTCCACAGACAGATCATCTTGCCGGGATCACACGGGGTCAAGACCGTCACATCGGCCAGCAGAACCGTATCCCCGCTGGGTTGGGGGTTGTCGAATAATTCTCCCTCGTAGACAGTAATGACACCATCTTCTGTTGTGCCGATGTTGGTGTTGCCGTCTTTTTCAAAACGAATCCAGTGCGCCATAAAATTCCTTAATCCAATAAAAAGCCATCGAGAAGTTTTTCTCTGCTGTGAGTATTGAACTTGAATTCCGGCTTTGCAACAAAAATGGAACACATTTCCGCATATTGGAAATTGCCGGCAACGATTGCTTCAGGCAGCCGTTGCCTTGTGGGTAATTCTGGCTTTGTAAAGAGTGTAAAACCCGCCGGCCATAACAACAAAACCTATGGATGGCCTGATGAAACCGCCCATCATATAAATGGGAACAGAAACGGCTATCAGCAGCAGTGCCGGGTAATAAAGCGTCCAGATTT
>CAZVAZ010000077.1:0-9934 GCA_964625235.1 uncultured Hyphomicrobiales bacterium | reverse complement strand
CGGTGATTGGCTCTAAAACCGTGGTTCACCCTTTTGCATCAATTGGCAACATGCCACAAGACCTGAAATATCACGGTGAAAACAGCCGACTGATTGTGGGGAAAAATAATGTCATCCGCGAAAATGTCACCATGAATCCCGGTACTGAAGGTGGTGGAATGGTGACCACCATTGGCGATGACTGCCTGTTTATGGCCGGGGCGCATGTGGCACATGATTGCGAGATTGGCAATCATGTTATTTTTGCCAATAATGCGACAATTGCCGGGCATTGCATGATCGGCGATTATGTGGTTCTGGGCGGTTTGTCAGCTGTTCATCAATTTGTTCGCATCGGTAAACATGCCTTTATAGGCGGCATGAGTGGTATTGGAAACGACGTTATACCTTTTGCAATAGCGCTGGGAAACAGAGCGCATCTTGGCGGATTGAACGTTGTTGGAATGAAGCGCAGCGGCTTTGACCATAAGCAAATACACATTATCCGCGATGCTTATCGGCTTTTGTTCGCTGAAGAGGGCACCATTCAGGAACGCAAGCAGCAATTGGCTGAACTCTATGAGGGCAATGCCGATATTGAGGAAATCCTGAATTTCCTCGATCAAGGTACACAACGTTCCTTATGTACACCGCCGCTTTCCAGAACCGTTTGAAATCAGCGATTCCGAACATGCCAGAAAACCCACATAACCCTGATGCGCAGCCAAGCCAACCGATTGGCATTATTGCCGGCGGTGGTCTTCTGCCCGTCAGTCTTGCAAAGGCTGTGACTGAAACGGGTAGAGAGGTTTTTATCTGTGCGCTTGAAGGGTTTGGGGATACGGATTTAAACAATTATTCACACCATTGGGTTCCGATTCATGCGGTTGAAGAAATTATAAAGCAGTTCAAGCTTGCCAACTGCCGAGAAATTGTGATGATCGGCAATGTCAAAAGACCGCATGGTATTACTGAAACACCTGATCTGGACGGCCGGGACAATACCGCAGCTCAGATATTGAACACTGGTGGCGGTGATGATCAAATTCTTTCCAACATAGCCGATTTTTTGGAAAACCTGGGTTTTTCGGTAATCGGTGCGCATGAAATAATTCCCGAAAACCTGATTGGTAACGGTGCGGTTGGCAGACACGTTCACACGTCTGAAAATATTGCCGATGTTGCCAAAGGATTTGCAGTTCTCGATGCCATGGGTAATCTCGACGTAGGCCAGGCAGTTGTTGTCTGTGATGGTTATGTTTTAGCGATTGAAGCTGCTGAAGGAACCGATGAAATGCTTAAGCGTGTCACCGGATTGCGTAAAGAGGGCATTGTTCACCAAACAGGCGGTGTTTTGGTAAAAAAGCCAAAAAACGGCCAGGATTTGCGTTTTGATATGCCGGTAATTGGTCCGGTTACCGTTGAGTTGGCGGCTGAAGCGGGCCTGTCGGGCATTGTCGTTCATGCGGGTAATATCCTTTGTCACGACCACCAGGGATTGATCACACGTGCTGATGAACTTGGTATCTTTGTTGAAGGGGCCCTACCGTCAGCCAGCGGAGAGGTTGCCAGCTAATCCGGTCATCTCAATCCATAAAACCAATAACGGTAAAGGTCGGTATTTCAGCCACCGAGCCCTCCGGTGATTTGCTCGGAGCCGAGTTGATGGTAGCGTTGAGACAGTGTGCCGATACGCCATTTGAATTTTATGGAGTTGGTGGAAACTCCATGCAAGCGGCTGGTTTAATCAGTCTCTTTGACATTGAAGAGCTTGCCGTATTTGGTCCTGCGGCCGTTATCGGCGCTATACCAAGGGGATACCGGTTGGCAAAAAAGCTGGTTGCCATCCTTGAGGTCGAAAATATTGACGCGCTGATCATTATTGACAGCCCCGAGTTTAACCACCCTGTTGCGCGCTGGTTACGGGCGGGTAATAGCCGATTGCCGATATTTAATCTGGTGGCACCGACGGTTTGGGCATGGCGATCCTGGCGGGCACGAAAGATGAAACCTTATATCAATGAGGTTTTGGCGGTACTGCCTTTTGAACCGCGGGTTTTTGCGGATCTTGGCGGTCCAGCGTGCACGTTTGTAGGCCATCCCGCTGTTGATCGTGCCAAGCGCAACACAATGACGGCTGCGGAATTTAAGCAAAAATATAACATCTCCAGTGACCAGACCCTGCTTTTGATGCTGCCCGGCAGTCGGCGCGGTGAAGTAGAACGGCATATGGAGATATTTGCTGAAGCGGTGAAACGTTTCTCTGACGTTGTTGATGGTGTGCAAATTGTAATGCCGGTAATTCCCCATATGAAAACGGAAGTGTCTTTGCAGTTACAGAACTTGCAGATTGATGTTTTGCAGATTGAAGACGAAGGTGACAAGTGGGGGGCTTTTCGTGCAGCCGACCTGGGGTTGGCGGCATCTGGTACGGTTACTCTGGAACTGACGGCAACACACACGCCGATGGTCGTTGCCTATCGTGTCGATGCAATCATTTCATTTGTACGCAGACACCCTAATCTGTTTAAATGGTTGATAGATTTCCCGTCGATGGTATTGCCAAACCTGATTATGGGCGAGAATGTTGTGCCCGAGTTTTTTGATCGCGATTGTCACCCGGAGGCACTTTCATCTGCACTGATTGAAATCCATCGATCTGAAGCAATCAGGGAAAAACAACGCGAATTTCTCAGCGAGGCTGCAATCGAAGTAGGCTGTGACGACCCTTATGAAACAGCCGAGCGAGCCGCCGAGGCAATCCATAAACGATTGAACCTTGAGCCGTCGCAAACAACGCCCTAACGATTGTCCCGCTGCACATAATCACGCGTGGGGGCACCGGTATACAACTGACGCGGGCGACCGATTTTCTGCTTTGGGTCTTCCACCATTTCATTCCATTGAGCCACCCAGCCAACTGTGCGTGCCAGTGAGAATAAAACCGTGAACATGGTGGTGGGGAACCCTAAAGCACGTAAAGTTATGCCGGAATAAAAGTCAATGTTCGGGTAGAGATTGCGGCTGATGAAATATTCGTCTTCAAGCGCTATTTTTTCCAGCTCTCGGGCGATGTCGAGCATTGGATCATCAATTATCCCCAAAGCATCCAGTACCTCGTGACAGGTTGTCTGCATAATGCGCGCGCGCGGGTCGTAATTCTTGTAAACACGGTGACCAAATCCCATCAATCTGAAAGGATCATTTTTGTCCTTGGCACGGGCGATAAACTCAGGAATTCTGTCAACGGAACCGATTTCCGACAACATGTTCAAGGCCGCTTCATTGGCACCGCCATGGGCAGGCCCCCACAGACAGGCAATTCCAGCTGCGATACAGGCAAACGGGTTGGCGCCAGACGAGCCTGCCAGCCGGACTGTTGAGGTTGAGGCATTTTGCTCATGATCGGCATGAAGAATGAAAATACGGTCCATGGCGCGGGCGAAAACCGGATTTGGTTCATATTCTTCACACGGAACTGAAAAGCACATATGAAGGAAATTTGCCGCGTAATCGAGATCGTTGCGCGGATAAATAAACGGCTGGCCAACGGAATATTTATACGCCATGGCGGCGATTGTCGGCATTTTTGCAATCATCCGGCGACTGGCAATCAGGCGTTGATGGGGATCATCAATGTCGGTTGAATCGTGATAAAACGCGGACAATGCCCCGACAACCCCCACCATAATGGCCATGGGATGGGCGTCACGTCTGAAACCGGTGAAAAAGCGGCTCATCTGCTCATGCAGCATGGTGTGGTTGGTGATGGCGTGATTGAAACGCTTGTATTCATCTTTTGAAGGTAATTCGCCATACAGAAGCAGGTAGCAGGTTTCGATGAAATCACCATGCTCTGCCAGCTGTTCAATTGGATATCCGCGATAGAGCAAAATGCCCTTGTCACCATCAATATAGGCTATTTCTGATTCGCAACTGGCCGTTGAGGTGAACCCCGGATCATAGGTGAACATGTCGGTTTCGCGATAAAGCGTGGAGACATCTATCACGCTGGGCCCGTGGGTTGCATGGCGGATTGGCAAATCATAGGTCTTGTTGCCAATTGTCAATGTTGCCTTGTCATTTTGTCCAACCGCTTTATCCATATTCTCTGCCTCTCCTGGTCCCGTTCAAGTAATGTTTCCGCTGCAAATGCAGATGTGGCGATGTGCAGCGGCTGTGTCCGTAAGCCGGACGCTTGTGTGATTGATTCGTGAGCCAGAGAAATTTTAAATGGCGTCATACGCGAAAGTAAGAAGACCTTCAGCGTTTTCGAATCAGATGATGCAGTCTGCTTGTGTTTTAACTGGCTGCATCGATGCTGTCAGCTATACGGCCAAGCGTTTCATCGCGGCCCAAAACTGCTAAAACATCGAATATTCCCGGCGAGATGGTGGTGCCGGTAAGTGCCGCTCTGAGCGGTTGCGCTATACTACCAAGTTTTACGCCCGTTTGCGTACAGAAATCTCGTATTGTGGTTTCGATTTCCTCTAAATTCCAGTTTTCCACAAGCGAAAGTTGTATTGACAGCTGTTTGAGATGTGTTTTGGCATCCTCACTCATCAATTTAGCTGCTTTTTCATTCAACTTGAGAGGTCGGTCATTCAAAATGAACGCTGCGCTGGCAGCTAATTCCACCAATGTTTTCGCCCGGTCCTTCAATTCCGGCATTACGGACACTATTTTATCGACTTTTTCGTCCGTTACCTTCGTATGAAGACCGTTCATCGCTTTATTACCTGCCAGCAACTCAAACATTGCAGTTGCCAGCTCCTTATCGTCGGCCTGGCGCATGTAATGCCCGTTGATGCTTTCAAGCTTGTCAAAATCAAACCGCGCAGCCGAGCGCCCGATGGCATCGAGCCCAAACCATTCAATCATATTGTCCAGCGACATGATTTCATCATCACCATGGCTCCAGCCCAGTCGCACAAGGTAGTTTCGCATGGCTTGCGGCAAATATCCCATGTCACGGTAGGCATCCACACCCAAAGCACCGTGGCGCTTTGACAGTTTGGCCCCGTCCGGCCCGTGAATGAGAGGAATGTGGGCAAAGATCGGCACCGGCCATTCCAGAGCTGCAAAAATCTGCGATTGCCGGGCTGCATTGGTTAAATGATCATCGCCACGAATAACATGGCTGACGCCCATATCGTGATCGTCGACCACCACCGAGAGCATATAGGTGGGGTTATCATCAGAACGCAGAATAATCAGGTCATCAAGTTCCGAGTTGTTAAAGCTGACACGGCCCTGCACCTGATCATCGATGATGGTGGCACCAGTCTCAGGCGATTTAAAACGAATGACCGGTTTTATCCCCAATGGTGCTTCTGAAGGATCGCGGTCGCGCCACATGCCATCATAGCGCGTCGGTCTTTTTTCCGCCCGGGCTTTTTCGCGCATGGCGGTAAGTTCTTCGGGCGAGCAATAGCATTTGTACGCCTTTCCCTGCGCCAGCAGTGTTTCGGCGGCCTGTTGATGCGCCTCAATACGACTGTGTTGAAACACCGGTTGATCATCCCAGTCAAGCCCCAGCCAGGTAAGCCCTTCGAGTATCGCATCAATGGCATCTGTGGTTGAACGCGCGCGGTCGGTATCTTCGATGCGCAATAACATTTTTCCACCGTTGGCTTTGGCATAGAGCCAGTTGAACAAGGCTGTTCTGGCACCACCTATGTGCAAAAAGCCAGTGGGCGAGGGGGCAAAGCGGGTAACTACCGGTGAAGTCATCGTGATGTTATTACTCTTTGGGGACAGAATGCTTGAGGTGATGTATCATACTGAATAATAAAGTGTAAGGGTCTCGTTGTTGAAGGACAAGCGGATGGGGAGATGACCGAGTGGATTTGGGCGACTGAGACCAGCCAGCAACGCCGAACAGGTAAAATACCGTTGCGGGTTTCATTTGGTGAACGCCTGAAGCAGATATTTTATCTTGAGCAGGCAAACTGGTTTTTGTGGTTGCCGGTAGCACTGGCACTTGGCAGCGGCAGCTATTTTGCTGTTCTGGCTGAACCGTCCTGGGGCTTTATACTGACCCTTCTGACTATCTCTGCTGGAATAGTTTTTTTTACGCGAAAATATACACTTGCGCTTATATTCTCAGTTTTCATCTTGTCTATGGCGGCTGGCTTTGCGCTTGCCAAACTCAATACATACCGGGTAGCAGCCCCGGTAATCCAAAAAAGAATTGGCCCGGTGGTTGTGGCTGGCCGAATAGAAAATCTGTTGTTCCAGGCCAGTGGTGAGATAAAAATAATTATCCAGCCGAGCAAGATTGAACGCTTGAAACCGGAAGAGTTGCCGAGCCGGTTACGTTTGAAACTGCGTAAAAGCCAAAAGACAACAAATCTTTTCCCGGGGCTGTTCATAGAGGCTACGGCAATTATTTTCCCACCGCCGGAGCCCACCCATCCCGATGGTTTCGATTTCGCCCGCAAAAGCTGGTTTGAAGGCGTGGGAGGAAGCGGCTTTTTTATCTCCACACCTAAAGTGATTGCGATGCAGGCTCAAGCCACCTTCCTTGAGCGCGCGCTAACCTCACTGGCGCATTTACGCCAACGCATATCCAGCCGGTTGCAATCGCAACTTGATGGCGAGAAGGGTGGTCTGGCAGCAGCACTGATTGTCGGTGACCGGGCAGCCATTTCAAAATCCATGGTCAATATTTTACGCGATGCGGGGCTGGCACATCTGCTGGCCATATCCGGTTTGCATATGGTGTTGTTTGCCGGAACGATATTCTGGTTGCTGCGGGCATTGCTGGCGTTGAATGCAACATTGCTGTTGCACTGGCCGGTTAAAAAGTGGGCGGCAGGTGGGGCTCTGGTAGGAGCTTTATATTACCTGCTGATTTCAGGTGCATCAATTTCCACCCAGCGTGCTTTCATCATGATTACGATCATGTTTATCGCCATTATGCTCGATCGCCCGGCAATTTCCCTGCGCAATATTGCCATCGCCGCTGTCATAATTCTGGTGATCAGACCGTACAGTCTGTTGTCGGTAAGTTTTCAGATGTCGTTTGCGGCCACCACAATGCTGGTGGCTTTTTATGAGTGGTTTCGCGCCCGCAATTTTTTCCGGTTTTATCCATCCTCCTCCCCGGCAATGCGCGGGCTTTATAAAGTCGGCTTTTATCTTGCGGGAACAGCGCTTACCACTTTGATTGCCGGGCTGGCCACCAGTCCGTTTGCCGCATACTATTTCCAGCGTATTGCGGTTTTCAGCCTCCTTGCCAATGTGCTGGCCCTGCCTGTTATCGGCTTTGTTGTGATGCCGGCAGGCCTGATTGCCCTGTTGGCTATGCCGCTGGGTCTGGATGGCTACGTATTGTCCGTCATGGGTGCGGGGCTGGACCTGGTTATAGATATCGCCAGCTGGACTGCGTCTTTGCCCAATGCGGTGAAAATCACACCGGCATTTTCCGGCACTGCCATGCTGCTCATGGTTTTTGGCGCATTGTGGCTGTGCCTGTGGCGGGCGCGATGGCGGCTTTTTGGCGTGGTGATGATTGCCGCCGGGCTTGCTATGACGCCGATATACCCTTTGCCTGATATCTATGTTGCGGCAAGTGGCAGAAATATTGCCGTCAGAGGGGCCGATGGTTTGCTGGCTGTGGCTAAAGTGCGCCGTGAAAAGTTTTCGGTTGAAAAATGGCTGGCCCGTGAAGGTGATATGGTATCGCCGGGAAATGCTGCCAAACGTGAGGGTTTCAGGTGTGATGCGAGCGGATGTATTTTTAAACTCAAAGACGGTCGCTTAATCGGTTTTGCCGAAGATATTGCCGCTGTCGAAGAAGACTGCCGCCGGGTCGATATTCTTATTGCCGCTGTACCAGTTCGCTTGAGGTGCGAGGGCCCGGTGGTGAAAATTGACAAATTTGACCTGTGGCGCAACGGTGCGTATTCGATTTCTTTTAGTGGCAAGACGATTGAAGCGCGTCATGCCCGCGCGACCAGAGGCGAGCGGCCCTGGGTTAGAAAATCGGCCAGACGGAAACCTGATAATGCAACCAGACGGAAATCTGATAATGCAAAATGACAGGCAGAAAAAACCCCGACCTAAAAGCCAATCCGTACCTGAGGCTAAAGATTTAAGCAAAGACAGTGCCCTGATGTCAGGCCTGGAACGGCTGGCCTTCAAACTGCATGACCTGGCCAACCGCCTTCTAAGCTTTCTGCCAAAATAAGGCAAAAAAACAGGTACGCCAGAATCTGTTGGCCTGCTGCGCAAGTTTTGTGGTTGCAAGTCGCGATAAATGGGTTTGCCCACAGGGCTCATTCAATCACTTCTCCATCACTTTTTTTTCATGAAAAAAAACTTTTGATCACTTTATTTTTAAATGAAAGAGATTGAAATCATTGATGAATTTTTCTACAGGTGGCGCTACAGGTACAGGCTTCATCTTTAAATTATCTTGGAAGGAGATTCGAATGAAAATCAAAAATCTTATGTTGACGACTGGTCTTGCTCTGCTGGCAACGACAACTATGCTTGGCACAGCAGCATTGGCTGGGGATCACTCCTCCACGCTGTTCAACGGCTTCTATTTAAGCGGTAAAATCGGTGCATCGACACTCGGTCATGCTATTGAACGCAATACCGGTGGTTTTATGGGGCTGCCAGTGCCTGATGTAGGCAGTGTGACATCTGTTGAAAATACAGATTTAACAGGTGGGGTGGCTATCGGCTATCAACGAAACATTTTCAATGATCGGCTTTATTTGGGATTGGAAGGCTTTTTCAATTTTGAAGATGGTTCAACCAGAAACATCAACGGCGTCCTGGTAACTGACATTGATCTAAATTATACCTACGGCGGGCGACTGATTGGTGGTGTAAATGTCACCAAAAGTTTTTCAGTATATGTGCATGGCGGTGTAACGGTACTCGATTATGACGTAAGAAACTCATACACATTCGCGCCTCCTGTCAGAACAAGATCATCAACTGATACTGCTTTTTCGTATGGCCTCGGTGCCGATTACAAATTGACGGATGCTGTGTCTGTGTTTGCTGAATACACGCAGATCGCTGATGTGAATTTTGACGGCATCCCGGAGGTTGCTGGTGGAACCAACCGAGTCAACCCCAATGAATTGGATCTGAGATCTGTATCATTGGGTTTGAAGTACTCTTTTTAAATTTCAGGAATATTCGGGTTTGCATCAAATCGTGCTGATTTGGTGCAAACCCGTTTTAGCACAATCTTCCCTCTATTGAGTGCAGCTAATTACTCAATACCGCCTTAACAGGCTTACCAACCGACCTTGAATGGCTATTCTGTCGGGTCCGAAAATTCGGGTTTCATAGGCCGGATTGGCGGCTTCCAGAGCGATTGAATCGCCTTTGCGGCGCAGGCGCTTCAAGGTTGCTTCTTCATCATCAATGAGAGCGACGACGATTTCACCGCTATTAGCCGTGGTGCATTTTTGTAAAATCACCGTATCACCATCAAAAATTCCAGCTTCAATCATCGAATCACCCTTGACCTCAAGCGCATAATGCTCGCCCGATCCGATCATATCGGGCGGCAGGGAAACCGTATTTGTATGGTCCTGAATGGCGGAAATTGGCGTGCCGGCAGCAATGCGCCCCATAATCGGTATGGACACCATCTGATCGTCCGCAGGTGCCACAGTTTCAAGCTTTCGCACCTTGCCAAGGCTGCCTTCGATAACACTGGGTGAAAAGCCGCGACCGCTACCGGCTGAACCGGGGCCCATGGCCTGGGGCAGCTTGACAATCTCCAGTGCCCGGGCGCGATGGGCCAGACGACGCAGAAACCCGCGTTCTTCCAGTGCGGTGATAAGCCGGTGAATGCCGGATTTGGAGCGCAGGTCCAGCGCCTCTTTCATTTCCTCAAACGAAGGCGAAACACCGCTCTCTTTAATTCGCTCATGAATGAACATCAACAGTTCATGTTGTTTACGAGTAAGCATTCTTTTCT
>CAZVAZ010000076.1:7253-10008 GCA_964625235.1 uncultured Hyphomicrobiales bacterium | reverse complement strand
TCATGTCTGAGATAGACCCCGGTACAATCGCCAATGACTGCATATCCATCATCGGGTCAAAAATGGGCGCATCCAACATCCATGTCGATATTCCAAACCTTATCGAAATGTATAAGGCAGGTTCACTCAAACTTGATGAACTCATAACTGCGCGCTACCCGCTGGAGCAAATCAACGATGCCATAGCGGCAGTAAAGCGTGGGGAAGCTCTGCGCAATATTATCGTGTTTTAGGAAAGAGCGGGTGAGATGAAACTTGTTGATCTCGAGACCTTTGTCGTCGGCAATCCGCCACCGGGCTTTGGTGGCAGATATTTCATCTTTGTCAAACTGGTCTCAAGCGACAATATTATCGGATATGGTGAGGCTTATGCCGCCAGCATTGGCCCCGAAGCCATGGTATCTGTTATCGAAGACCTGTTCGCCCGTCATGTCGAAAACATGAGCCCGTTTGCAATAGAAAAACTGTTTCGCCGCTTTCATTCATCCGGCTTTTCCCAGCGCCCCGACCCCACTGTCATGGGGGCTTTCAGCGCCATTGAAATGGCCTGCTGGGACATTATCGGTAAATCTCTCAACAAGCCCGTTTACGAACTTATGGGTGGGCAGGTGCATGAAAAACTGCGCTCATATACCTATCTTTATCCCGACGCAACTCAAGACCCGGCGGAGTTCTACAACAGTGCAGCGCTGTCTGCCCGGCGGGCTGTAGAGTACGTGGATCAGGGGTTCACCGCGATAAAATTCGATCCCGCCGGGGCCTATACGATCTATGACCCGCACCAACCGGCCATGGTTGATCTTGAAAGAGCCGAAGCCTTCTGCCGGGAAATCCGCGCCGCCATTGGCACCCGCGCCGATATTTTATTCGGCACTCATGGCCAGTTCACACCTTCCGGTGCCATCCGCATGGGCCAGCGCATCGAGGCTTACGAACCCCTGTGGTTTGAAGAACCGGTGCCGCCTGAAATGCCCGAAGAAATGGCCAAAGTGGCTGCCAGTTGTAAAATACCCATCGCCACTGGTGAACGGCTCACCACAAAATATGAATTCGCCCGCGTGCTCAAAACCGGTGCAGCTTCAATTCTGCAACCGGCATTGGGCCGTGTCGGTGGATTGCTGGAAGCCAAAAAGATAGCCGGTATGGCCGAGGCCTTCTATGCCCAGATAGCTCCGCATCTTTATTGCGGTCCGATAGAAGCTGCCGCCAACATTCAACTGGCTGCATGCATACCAAATTTCCTGATACTGGAAAGCATTCAAACCTTTGGCGGCTTTCACGCCGAGTTGCTGGAAATCCCCATTCAATGGCAGGACGGTTATGTAATCCCGTCGAAAGAACCGGGGTTAGGCCATGTCCTCAACGAAGAAGTCGCCCGCGCCCACCCCTACACCGGCACCGCACTCCATCTTGAAATGCAGGACACACCATACCGCTATGACCGGGACAACCGCTTCAGCGGCGGTTAATCATTTTGCTTGATAAATCGCGCCACCACAGCCTTCATGGTCAGGCCCTGAAAGATGATGGAAAACACCACAACGGCGTATGTGATCGTCAGGATGGGAGCTTTGTATTCATTGTCCGGCAATGACAGGGCAAGGGCAACAGAAATACCGCCGCGCAAACCACCCCAGGTCAGGATTGTGATGGCACCATCACTGAACTCCCCGCCAAATTTCAACGCGCTTATTGGTATGGCGACGCTGATCCAGCGTATGACCAGAACAATCGGTATGGCCAGCAGGGCAACGCCAACAAGATCGGGACGGAAACTTACCACTAAAACCTCAAGGCCAATCAGCAGGAACAAAACCGAATTGAAAATCTCGTCGCTTACCTCCCAGAACTGAAAAACATTGGTGCGGGTTTTTTCACTCATGGCAAAACGCGCACCATGATTGCCGATAAACAATCCGGCAATGACCACGGCCAAAGGCCCGCTTAGTTTCAGGTGGATGGCTAAAGAATAGGTACACAAAACCAGCGCCAGAGTGATCAGCACTTCAAGATTTGGCTCATCAATGCTGCGCATGGCGCGATAGGCAAGATAGCCTGCCACAATACCCAGCAGCGCACCGCCACCAGCTTCCACCACAAACAGAATGGCCACATCGCTAACGCCCACATTGCCACTGTCGCCACCAACTGCCACGGCCAGAACAATGGTGAAAACCACCACACCAACACCGTCGTTAAACAGGCTTTCGCCCGCAATTTTGGCTTTCAGTGAATCGGGTATGGATACGGTTTTCAGTATCCCCAGGACGGCCACCGGATCCGTTGGGGAAATAAGCGCGCCCAAAAGCAGCGCCCAGATAAAGGGGATGGGTTCGCTGAAAGCAGCAATGACCAGCCACAAGACAGTGCCAACAAGCACGGTGGACGTCAAAAGCCCGGCAGTGGCGAGCAAACCGATAGCCCATTTTCTTGCCGCAAGATCAGAAAAATTTACGTGTACGGCACCGGCAAAAAGCAATACCGACAGCATGCCGTGCATAACAGTTTTATAAAAATCAATCTGCGACAATGTCCCGGTTACAGTGCGCGCTATACCAAGGGTTGGAAAAGCCAGATCAATCAGCACCACAGCCCCGGACGACACCAGCGCAATAACAACCAGACCTATAGTATGAGGCAGACGCAAAAAACGATGGTTAAGAAAACCAAACAAGGCAGAAAGCCCGAGCAAAACAGCGGCAATGTCAAAAATTGTCATGTGATGTTCCCAAAGACTTACAAAGTGATTCTCAAA
>CAZVAZ010000076.1:1073-7153 GCA_964625235.1 uncultured Hyphomicrobiales bacterium | reverse complement strand
TGGCAACCGCCAGAACCACGGCCAGGACAGGTCCGATACACGGTGTCCAGCCAAAGGCGAAAGCCACACCGACGAGATAGGCGCCAAGAATTCCCGGAGGCTTTTTATCATGGTGATAGCGCACTTCCCGGTTAACCAGAGCAAGTTTAAAAACACCGAGAAAATGCAACCCGAAACCAATGACGATCACCCCGGCGACCTTGGAAAGAAATTCAGCATTGGACAGGATAAACTGGCCGACAAAACTGGCACTCGCCCCCAGCATGACAAAAATAGTGGTAAACCCCATCACAAACAGGCCCGACGACAGCATCACGCGGCGCGACAGGGCCGGGTCTTCCTCGTCCCCGTTTTCCAACTGCTCCAGCGAGGTGCCGGTAAGAAAACACAAATATGGCGGCACCAGCGGCAACACACACGGCGACAGAAAACTCAATATCCCGGCAAATAACACGCCAAATAGAGTAAGCTGCTCGATCATAGGGCTTCCAGGGTCTGTTTTTGATATCAGAAGCTTTATAGATGACTGAGAACCGGTTGAATTACCAGTAATATTTTCGTCAGCACAATCTTTAAATCACAACGGGAATCAGATACCTACCCGATGGCAATAATGCAGGACAAAAACAGTCTGGACAACAACACTATGACAGTTATCAAGGTTATCGCCTGGGATTTTGACGGTGTGCTTACCCGCAATATCGTTGATGGCCGCTTCATCTGGGCCGCCGATTTTGAAGCCGACACCGGGCAATCAAGAAAGGTCTTCGAGGATTTTATTTTTGGCCGGGATCTCGATGCAATTCTCACCGGCAGGGAAGATCTTCGTGACCGGGTAGACGCATGGGCAAAATCGGTCGGCTATGCACCCGGCCCCGATGCTCTGCTGGAATACTGGTTTAAAAAAGACGCAGCCCTCGACCCGATGACACTTGGCCTGATGGACCGCGTTGCCCGAAAAGGTCTGCGTCAGGTCTTGACCACCAACAATGAAAACCGCCGCGCAACTTACATCGAAAACCAACTGGGGTTCGGCAACAGGGTTGAGCACATTTTTGCTTCCGGTCGCATGGGGGTTGCCAAACCGGACACCGAATATTTCAAAGCAGTCTCAGCCACCCTCAGGGTTAACGCAAACGAAATCCTGTTTATTGATGATCTGGCAGAAAACATTATCGCAGCAAAGGCCTTTGGCTGGAAAACCATGCATTTCACCGATGATACAAGGGACAATCTTGAAGGGCTTCTGCCGCTTTAAATTCTCCGCACAGGCAAGGTCGCACACCGAAACGACCCTCCTGTGCTGGGGACAAGATCGAATTCAATTTCAATTACCTGATATCCCGATTTTCTCAATTCCTGGTTCACTCTTGTACACTCAGGTGCTGATCTGGCGATGAGTGTATCGGGCTTGATGGACAGAGTATTGGTAGCCAACGCATCTGCCTCAAAACGATTAACCGGGATGAGTGAATACCTGTCTGTAATTTCAGGCGGAATGGTTTCAAGTCCCTCTTTGTATATCAGGGCATGGCCAAGGCCGAGGGGTTGAAAGGTGCAATCAAGGTGAAGAATATTCTCGCCATCCACAATCGGCCGACAGGGCATCGGGATAACATTGTATTTATCACCAAACCGGGTCTTCAAAAATTCAAATCCGCCCCGGTCACTTCGCTGGCCTATTCCGACGAATATGCATCCCTGATCAATGACGACGTCGCCACCTTCAATAAAAACGCCTTCCGGAGCTGCCAGAACGCTCCCCTGCCAAAACTCAAGCAGGTGTGAAATACCTGCGAATTCCTCTTTCCGGCTGTGATCGTGCATGGCAGCGATGACCAGAACATCGCCAATGACAAAACCGATATCACGCGGACACGTCTGGTCCTGAACTGTTTCAGGCGCCAGCTTTGGCTCATACACATGGACGCCATTTTCTGTCAGTGCTGATTTGAACGAATTAAATTCGGGGATGAGGGATTTTTCAGTCGGAAACACCCCGGAGATAAAAGTATTTTTCTGGGTTTCATTAACGACTTCAACCTGAGCTGTATCTCTATGATACCCCCGTGCTGTTCCCACCACCACATGGGTCAGCCGGTCATATTCATTGACGATATTAAGGGTTGTTTTCTTCAACTGCGAACCTCTTGTTAAATCAACGATGACAAGGACGGATTGACTCTATGATTTCAGTGATGTTTCAGTATTGCTATTATTTTTTGGAAAAATTCGCAATGACATTAAACCCTGAATATCTGAAACAAAAGGCAATGGAATACGCCAAGGCGTGGAGTTCCGGGTCTCCTGACGCCGTCGCATCACATTATGCGCCTGATGGCCAGATCAGTATTAATCGCGGCGAAACTATACAAGGGCGCGAAGCCATTGCCGAAATGGCCGCCGGGTTTTATACCGATTTTCCCGATCTTGTTGTCCATTGTGACGATGTTCGCACGGCCGGTGATCATGCAATATTCGTCTGGACCCTAGAAGGTCATCATGCAGAGACTAAAAACCATGTCAAAGTTGGCGGCTGGGAAGAATGGGAACTTGATGACAACATGCAGGTAAAAACATCCCTGGGCTGGTTCGATGCCAACGAGTACGAGCGCCAAATTACCGAAGGTCTATGAATTCCACATACAACTCCAGCAGATTATATCCCCAAGCACCCCTGCTTGGCGCCAGCGCCTGCATTTTTGATCGCGGCAAAGTGTTGCTGGTTTTGGGCTCCAATCCCCCCAAACAAGGCCTGTGGTCTTTACCCGGCGGACTGGTTGAAGTGGGCGAAACCCTGCATCAGGCAGCAGCGCGTGAACTTTTGGAAGAAACCGGCCTGTATGCGGATTTTCTGGGACTGGCCGATTGGGTTGAAGTTATAAAGCGCGATGGCGACACCATTAAGTATCATTTTGTCATCGCCATGTTCGTCGGCCGGCTTAATCACGGCAAGATAAAAGCAGGTGATGACGCCGCACAAGCCCGCTGGTTTGATTTATCTGAACTGGCGCAATTGCACATGACAACAGGCACAGCTGATCTGATCGCCAGGGCCTGTAAAGACTGGATTGAAGGCAACTCCTGAAACTGGATATGGCTCGTCTCACAAGAGTTTGATTGGAATTTGCTGAAAATCACGGGCACACTCGGCTCTATGAACAATAGAATTGGTTTTTCCATTACTGTTTTTGCCGCTTTAATCTTCATGGGGCTGGGGGCCCTGCCGTCGATTGCTAATCCCGAGCGCTGGAAGCGCACCGGGTGGGAGCAGACTGATTTCACCAAAACCACGATTGAGTTCAGTGAAATCCAGCAGGGCGGCCCCCCTAAAGATGGCATCCCGGCAATCGACAAGCCCGAATTTTCAAACCTGTCTGACGTACAAAACATCGGCCCTAAGGAACCTGTCATCACTTTGAATATCGGTGACGAGGCCCGCGCCTATCCCCTGCGTGTCCTGATTTGGCATGAAATCGTAAATGACAGATTTGGCGATATCCCGGTAACCGTCACTTTCTGCCCCCTGTGCAATTCATCCATCGTCTTTGATCGTCGTGTTGGCGACAGGGTTCTTGATTTCGGCACCACCGGCATGTTGCGCAATTCCGACCTTGTTATGTATGACCGCCAGACCCAGAGCTGGTGGCAGCAGTTTACCGGCGAGGCCATTGTAGGGACTTTGCTCAAAACCCGATTGACGATGATCCCTTCACGCATTGAATCATTTGAGAATTTCAAACAGCGGTTTCCCCAAGGCAAAATCCTTATTCCCAACAATACCTCCATGCGCAACTATGGTGCCAACCCCTATGCGGGTTATGACACCATGCCGCGACCGTTCCTGTTTACAGGAGAACTACCCACAGACATCGAACCCATGGCCCGCGTTGTTGTCTTCGAGACATCGGGTAAAAGATACGCTGTCGCCATGAAGCTGCTCAATGACAGAAAAAAAGTCAAAGTATCAAATGTGACGTTGAGTTGGTCTGCCGGTCAAAATTCCGCCCTCGATTCACGCCAGATCAGTGAGGGACGCGATATTGGCAATGTAGTAGTACAGGCTGAAAATGCCGATGGACCACGCGACATAGTCTACGACGTTACCTTTGCATTCGTGGTCAAGGCATTTTACCCGGGCGTCAAAATCCAACAGAATTAAGGCTTTTGCCACAACAATCTCGACCCGCCCCAAAAGGCGGTATAAAAGAGACAGGCTTAATACGCCTTTTCGCAGCGGACCTGTCTCATGTTTTTAACGGCCAAAAAAGTGATCTGCTTTTTGTGTTTGGCAATTGCGCTGAGCACTTACGCACCATCTGTTGAGGCCGCCAGCCATCAAGGCCCCGGCTCGCGCAGCTACGAGCGCAATCTGCTCAGGCTTTCGCAGATATTAGGCGCTATCCACCACCTGCGTGAGATCTGCAATGCCAACGAAGGTCAACTCTGGCGCAAAAAAATGGTGGAACTGCTGGAAACCGAAGCTCCAACACCCAAGCGTCGCACCCTTTTGGTCGATCAGTTCAACCAGGGGTATCGCGGCCATCAACTGACTTTTCCAACCTGCACAAAAAAGGCTGCCGCCAGGGTCAGAAAATTTGTCAAGGAAGGTGCCGCACTGGCCACGAAGATTGCCAAAGCGCGCGAAAATACTGCCAATTAAGCCGTTTTTCCCGGCGTTAACCTTTTGTTATTTTCTTGGCACATGCTCAGGCAGCTTGTGCTAAAACTTTCATGTTAAGTAAATGTTGTGTGACAAGTTTAAGTGAGTTTGTGAGTATGTCGAGCCAGCTGTCCAGTATTACCGACCAAAAGAAAATCAAAAAAGACAAGCAAGCTGCCTTGCGCTACCTTCTCGATGCCTGGGAAGAAGCTGTCTATGATGGCGTTGACCCTGATGTTCTATCATCTGCCGCGATTTTTACCGCCCTCAGCGACATGGTTGCAACTTACGGCGAAGACGCTGTTGCCGATATGACCGACGGTCTGTCACAGCGCATCAAAAACGGTGAATTCACCATTGACCGTGTTCTGCAATAATCACCCGCAATAAAACCGTTGCTCCAAACAGAGCAAAGATGCACCCTGAGATGCGGTTGATGGTTGCGATGACATTCTCGCCTATTTTGCTGCGAAAATGGTGAATGATGCCTGCCAGAAACATCCACCACAAAAAACTGCCCGCCATGACAGCTGCCACCAGCATCGTGCCCTCCCGGTAGTTTTTCGGAAGATCAATCCAACCGCCGGCACTGCCAAAAAAGGCGGCAAACCCCAGCACCATCGCCGGGTTTGTTATGGTCATGAAAAATGTTGTTCCAACCAGTGCCGTATTACCGATAATACCCATACCTTGCGGCGCTGGCTCAAACGCGGTTTCACTCAACAGGCTACGCCAGCCCAGACCGATTAAAAACAGACCGCCGGCAATTTCAATCCAGTAACTGTGCCCAAGTAAAAATCCTGAAACTGACGTGATGGAGAATGCGGCAACAGCAGCAAACATGCCATCCCCCAGCACAGCACCCATGCCGGTAAACAACCCGGCGCTGAAGCCGTATTTCAGGCTGCGCTGAATGCACATGATATTTATCGGACCAATGGGGGCGGCAACTGCCACGCCAATCACCAGTCCGGTTAATACCAACTGCCACTCAATCATCATTCAGCCTTCCCAAGCCACGATCATTTCGTCATACTAATAAGGCAGATAGCAATAATTTGTTAATGATATCAATGAGACCGTGCCAACAGGTCAAAATTTTCAAGAAGGACGCCATTAAAACCGAACAGGAGGAGATATGATTGAGCAAAGCGTGGCTGTTGAAAAATTCCGGCTGACTACAGCTGAAATTCTCTACCATTTGCCGGATTTCCCCACAGTGCTGCAAAGCTACATCTGGCAGGAACTCGACGGCCCCCTGCACTCGGTAAGAGTAGCCTCAAAAGGCATCATGTCACCGGTGGATTTACGTTATTTCGATTGTTCATTCACGCTGCATTAACCCCTCATCCGTCAGCTGCGCTGCCACCTTCTCCCGCAAGGGGAGAAGGGTTTGAGTACAGTTTTCTTCCCTTCT
>CAZVAZ010000076.1:0-1063 GCA_964625235.1 uncultured Hyphomicrobiales bacterium | reverse complement strand
CCCCTTGCGGGAGAAGGTGGCAGCGCAGCTGACGGATGAGGGGTGCGTTATGCGCAATACGTCATAGGCCAAAAATCTCGCGCGCTTCATCAGGGCTGGCAACGTGGCCGCCAACCGCCTCGACGATTGTAACCGCTCGCTCGACCAGAACCGCATTGCTGGTTGCCAGCACTCCGCGTGACAAATAAAGATTGTCCTCAAGCCCCACACGCACATGCCCACCCGCAATACACATCTGGGCTACCATGGGAAATTGTGTAGCAGCAATACCAAAGCCCGACCATGCGGTATTTTCCGGCAACATCGATTTCATATACAACACCGTTTCAGGCGTTGCCGGTGCACCCCACGGAATGCCCAAGCACAATTGAAACATCGGCGGGCGCTCAATCAATCCATCTTCAATCATCTTGAGAGCCAGGCGCAAATGCCCCGGCTCGAACACTTCAAGCTCGGGCTTGGTACCCGCCTCACGAATGCGTCTGGCCATTTGGCGCAGGTGTTCCGGGGTGTTCATGAAAACATATTCGCCAAAATTCAGCGTGGCGATATCGAGCGTACAGACTTCCGGTTTCAGCTCCTCTATGTGAACCACGCGATTTTCGGGGCTGGTAAGAGTGGTGCCTTCGCCTGGCACTTGAGGATTATCACCTTCTCCCGGCGCATATCGCGCACCGGCACCTGTTGTGAGATTAATAACAAGCTTTGAGTTGGCCTGTTTCAACCCCTCCATGACGTCGCGATAAAGCGACAGCTCCATCGATGGTTTTCCGGTTTCGGGATCACGTACATGAATATGAGCGATGGCCGCCCCGGCACGTTCAGCCTCAAGAGCGGACTGCACGATTTGCGCAGGTGTCACCGGAATGGCCGGGTTCATGTGGGCGTTTTCCATGCCCCCGGTTAAAGCGCAGGTAATGACGGTTTTAGCTGCCATGAACAAAATTCCTCACCAAAATTTCAAAACCTCACCACCAGCGTGGCCAACCAGTTCATCGTCCCACATCACCCGGCGCCCGCGAATAATGGTGCCGCGCACCCAGCCTTTTACACGTTTGCCCGC
>CAZVAZ010000075.1:0-10022 GCA_964625235.1 uncultured Hyphomicrobiales bacterium | reverse complement strand
CCTCGGGTTATAGAATGGGTGTATTCGTAATTTACTACCAATTTGAAAGGGCAATCATGTCTACATTAAAAATCGCAGGGGTAGCTTCCCTCTTGACCATTTTCGGTCTTGGAACAGCTAATGCAGCAGATCCGCTGGTACCACCAGCTCCTGCTCCTAATGCCAACACAATCGAGCTGAAAATTTCAGGTCAGGTTAACCGTGCCGTTCTCTGGGGCGACAATGGTGACGATGATGAAATTTTCTACACCGACAACGACAACTCCGGCACACGTTTCCGTTTCGTTGCTACTGGTCGTTTGAATGATGATGTAACTGCAGGTGCTACTATCGAGCTGCAGTTCGAATCAAACTCCTCAACAGCTATCCGCTTCGGCGCTAATGGCGGCACCGGTGGCACGAGTGCTACTGCTGCAGTTGGCGAACGTATCGGTGAAGTCTGGTTGAACTCTGCCTCCATGGGTAAACTTTCTCTGGGTCAGGGCAACACGGCATCAAACGGCACAGCTGAAACTGACCTCTCCGGTACTGGCCTTGCTCAGTATTCACTTGGCGGCGGCGGCAATGAAGGCCTCCAGTTCCAGACCGGTGGTGTTATTCCTGCGGCAAACTCAACAATTGGTTCCAACTTCACCAACCTTGATGGCGGCTCACGTCGTGATCGTATTCGTTACGACACACCAACATTTGCCGGCTTCAGACTTTCTGCATCTGCCTCACAGGGCGGACGTAATGATGTTGCTCTGCGTTATGCCAACCAGTTTGCCGGTGCAAAACTTGCAGCGTCAATTGGTTTCCAGAATGCAAGTGCTGTCGGTGCTACCAGTGAGCGTCTCAGTGGTTCAGTCTCTGTCCTTCTCGACAACGGCTTCAACCTGACATTCGCGGCTGGTGATGAAAATCGTAAAGTTGGCAACGACCGTAATTACTTCTACGGTAAAGTCGGCTTCCGCACCAACAGTGTCTCCATGTATGGTAAGACATCATTCTCAATCGATTACTACGAGGGTGAAGACATCGGTACTGCCACTTCAGGCACTTCAACATCATACGGCTTCGGTGCGGTCCAGAATCTGGATCCAATTGGTGCCCAGATGTACCTGAGTGTCAGAAATCATGAGCTTGACAACTTTGATGATGTTTTTGCTGTCTTCACAGGCATGAGAATCAAATTCTAATCATCCTTATCCAACAGGATAAAACAAAAATGGTTCAGGCAGTGGTTAAAAAACGCAAGTTACGCGCAATCTTGGTTGTATGTACCTTAGGGATTTTGACCACTGCCTGCGGCGGCAAAGAATTTGAATATGAGGAAATAGATGCCATCGGCAAAGGCCCCGGGTTCCTTACCGGGCAGGCTGGTGAAGCAACTTTCAACCCCGTAACCGGGGAACTCACAATGGGTGACAGAACCGCCCTGACAGCTGTAAACAAACGTTCCGCTGAAATCAGACGCCGCCGCACACGTGCACGACGCAAGCTGGAAGGTGCGACCGGCAGTTAAGGTCCTGTTTTCTGCCACTACGGTAATTTCCAAAATTCAGACAGCTATATTGAAACCGCTGATGGTCTTTCGGTCATTTTCTCGATGACAAAGACTGCGCCACGGAATTTCCAATCTTCTCGACCAGTTGCTGCAGTGCTTTTGTTGACGCTGCCGTCACAGGCTTGAAACCATCAAGGCATTTGCCGATGGTGAGTGCGGTGGAATTCTCAGCCCTCAATTTTTTATCGAACAATCTGCCTTTTCTCCTGAGCACCTGAAGACGGGCGGAAATGTTCACCCTGGCCTGGCTTTCCTTGGTGAAAAGCCCTGGACTGACCAGAAGGCTGGCAACCAGGCTTTCAGCCTTGACTGTTATCAATGCCCGGGCTTTGGCTGCCCTGATCTGTTTTTTTGTCAGGGGTGCGAAAACCACCTCAATTTCTTCCACCACATTGGCAAGGGTCTCTTGCACGGATTGTTCAAAACTGCGTTCAATCTCAACAAAAAAATCGTGCGAGGTACACACCAGGCCTCCAACCGCGACTTTTTGATTAAGTCCCGTGCTGGAAACAAGGAGCAGGTATTTGCCCGGATACGGTTTTTTAAAATCGGTGAGCGCTACCTGAACCGGGGTCACTGAGGGTGTGACATACAGGGCATTCCAGGCACAGCCGGCCAACAGCAATGATGAAACAAGCGTAAATGTTACCTTTGGCCGCATCGGTTCTCCTCACTCATTCCGTCAAATAATACTCTCTCACTACGCATTAATCAAAGCCTGATTGTCGCCATGACCGAGGCCGAGATATGATTGTGACTGCATTTCCAGCAGCCGCGATACTGTGCGGTCAAATTCAAAGCGTTCTTTTCCCCGGGCATAGATGTTGTCAGGGCTGGTTGCGGCGGATACCACCAGTTTGACGCCATTGTCATACAGCGTATCAACCAGAATTATGAAGCGCCGGGCCTCGTTGCGCCGGTCCGCGTTCAGTTGGGGAATGTTCTCCAGGATAATGGTGTGAAAGGTCCTTGCCAGTTTGAGATAATCCGCAGCGCCCAATGGTTTTTCACACAGGTCCGAGTATCTGAAACGGGCAACGCCATGGGCACTTGCAGGAACGACCAGATCGCGCCCGAGTATTTTTAGCACCTGACGTTCGCCTTTGGCATTGCCGGTAAGTCTTTGCCAGGCGTTTTCAATTTTGTCATCGGCATCGCTGCCCAAAGGTGTGTAGTAGGTGGTGAGGCCCTCGAAGTGCAGCATCCGGTAATCAACGCCATGATCGAGATGCAAAATATCCAGACGCTGCTTGAGAACCTCGATGAAGGGTAAAAACAAGGCCCGGTTGAGACCGTTTTCATACAAAGTGTCGGGGGCTCGATTGGAGGTGGCAACAACGATAACGCCGTGGCCAAACAATGCTGAAAACAACCGTCCCAATATCATCGCATCGGTAATGTCGTTGACGATAAACTCGTCAAAACACAAGACTTTGGCCTCAGCCGCCAACTTGCCCGCCACCGGGGCGATGGGGTCATCGCCATCCACTTCACCGGCTTTGTGCTTTTGCCGCCACTGGTGAATCGAGCTATGAACGTCGGCCATAAACTCATGAAAGTGGACGCGTTTTTTGTTAGAACATTCCAGCACATCGAAAAACAGGTCCATCAACATGGATTTACCGCGACCAACGCCGCCATAGATATATGCACCCTTCAGGACCGCTTGACGCCGCCCTATCAGCCGATCGAAAAAACCGGTGTTACCCTCATAGTTTTTTAGTTGATTGCACAGGATATCAAGGTGTTCAACGATGCGTTCCTGGTTGCTGTCTTCATCAAGCTCGCCACTGTCAACCTGGTCCCTGTATCGCTTCAGGAGTTCATTCGCCACGATCAGAACCGTCGTTCGACCATCAGTTTTTTAATTTCGGCAATGGCCTTGGCCGGATTGAGGCCCTTGGGACACGCCTTGGAGCAGTTCATGATGGTGTGGCAGCGGTATAATCTGAACGGATCTTCAAGATTATCCAGACGTTCACCGGTTGCTTCATCACGGCTGTCGACCAGCCAGCGATAGGACTGCAGGAGGATTGCCGGACCGAGGTAGCGGTCTTCATTCCACCAGTAACTCGGACACGATGTGGAACAACAGGCACACAGGATACATTCATACAGCCCGTCAAGTTTTTTGCGATCATCGTAGCTTTGCCGCCACTCATCTTCGGGGGCAGCGGTTTTGGTTTTCAGCCACGGTTCAATTGAGCTGTGCTGGGCATAGAAATTAGTCAGATCCGGAACCAGGTCTTTGACCACGGACAAATGTGGCAGGGGATAGACTTTTACCGCCCCCTTGACTTCATCCATACCCTTGGTGCAGGCCAGCGTATTGGTGCCGTCAATATTCATCGAACATGATCCACAAATGCCTTCGCGACACGAACGGCGAAAAGTCAGGGTCGGGTCAATTTCATTTTTTATTTTGATAAGCCCGTCAAGGATCATCGGTCCGCAATTATCAAGATCAACATAATAGGTATCTACCTGGGGATTTTTGCCGTCATCAGGATTCCAGCGATAGATTCTAAACTCCTTCAGGTTCGATACACCTTCGGGCTTATCCCAGGTTTTGCCTGAGTTGATTTTGGAGTTTTTAGGCAGAGTGAGCTCGACCATTACGATGTTCCTTTAGTAGACCCGTGCCTTGGGTTTAATATAACTCACTTCGTCGGTCAGGGTGAAATCATGTACCGGGCGATAATCTATGGAGACGCTTTTTTTCTCATCGTCCACATACGTCAGCGTGTGTTTCATCCAGTTTTCATCATCACGTTCAGAATAATCTTCGCGCGCATGGCCACCACGGCTTTCCTGGCGGTTAAGGGCACCTTCCATGGTGACAACCGCCTGGGTGATCAGATTGTCAAATTCCATGGTTTCGATAAGGTCCGAATTCCACACCAAAGACCGGTCAGTCACTTTAACATCATCACTTGAATGCCAGACGTCATGAATAAGCTTTTGGCCCTCTTCCAGAATATCACCGGTTCTAAAGACAGCACAATTATTCTGCATGACTTTTTGCATATCCAGCCGCAATTTGGCGGTGCTTGTGCCACCTTCGGCAAAGCGGAACCTGTCGAGCCGCGATAAGGCAAGTTCACCGGCATCATGGGAGAGTTTTGCATGCGCCTGATTGGGCTCCAGGGTTTCCTCACAACGCAAGCCCGCAGCGCGGCCAAAGACCACCAGATCAATCAGGGAGTTTGACCCCAGCCGGTTGGCACCATGAACGGAGACACATGCGGCTTCGCCAATGGCCATGAGGCCTGGCACCACGGCTTCAACATCGCCCTTGGTGGGCGAGATAACCTCGCCATGATAATTGGTGGGGATGCCGCCCATATTATAATGAACAGTCGGCAGCACGGGTATGGGTTCTTTGGTAACATCAACGCCGGAGAAAATACGCGCCGATTCCGAAATACCGGGCAGGCGTTCGGCCAGGATGGCCGGGTCAAGGTGATCAAGATGAAGATAAATATGATCGTTTTCGCGGCCAACGCCACGGCCTTCACGGATTTCCAGGGTCATCGCGCGTGATACCACATCGCGCGAGGCAAGGTCTTTGGCGGACGGTGCATAACGCTCCATAAAGCGCTCACCTTCAGAATTGACCAGATAGCCGCCTTCGCCGCGCGAACCTTCGGTGATCAGACAACCGGAGCCATAAATACCGGTGGGGTGAAACTGCACAAACTCCATATCCTGCAACGGCAGTCCGGCGCGCAGCACCATGGCATTGCCATCACCGGTACACGTGTGGGCGGAAGTACACGAAAAATAGGTGCGGCCATAGCCCCCGGTGGCGAGAATTGTTTTGTGTGCACGAAAACGGTGCAACGTGCCGTCTTCCATATTGAGCGAGACAACACCACGGCAAACACCATCTTCCATCATCAGGTCAATGGCAAAATATTCGATAAAAAATTCGGCTGAATAACGCAAAGCCTGGCCATAAAGCGTGTGCAGGATAGCGTGACCGGTGCGATCAGCCGCTGCACAGGTGCGCTGCGCTGTGCCTTCACCAAAATTGGTGGTCATGCCACCAAAAGGCCGCTGGTAAATTTTACCCTCTTCAGTGCGGCTGAAGGGCACACCAAAGTGTTCAAGTTCGTAAACGGCTGCAGGCGCTTCACGACACAGATATTCAATCGCATCCTGGTCGCCAAGCCAGTCCGATCCCTTGACCGTATCATACATGTGCCAGCGCCAGTCATCTTCGCCCATATTGCCTAAAGACGCCGAAATCCCCCCTTGTGCTGCCACCGTATGGCTGCGGGTGGGAAACACTTTGGAGATACACGCGGTTTTCAATCCGGCCTGACTGGCCCCCAGAACAGCCCGCAGCCCCGCGCCTCCTGCTCCGACGACGATGACATCATAGGAGTGATCGATGATTTCATAGGCGCGACCGCCTATTGTGAAGGTACTCGCGCTGCTTGCTCCAGTTTCTGCCATAGCTGATTTTAACTTCCGAAGCTGATTTTAAGGATTGCAAAGACGCTTGCCAGGCCGACGGCAATGCTGAAAAAATTGTTGCCCACCAATGCTATCATTTTGAGGCCATCACTGTGAACATAATCCTCGATGATCACAGCCATGCCCAGATACATATGATAGACACCGCTCACAATCATCAGCAACATGATAATGGCGACAATGGGATTTGATAAATACGCTACAAAGGCAGCGTGATCTGCGCCTGCCAGCATCACAATCGAGATAACAAAAAACAAAAACAGAGGAATATTGGCAATTGACGTTAAACCCATCCGCCAGAAATGCTCGGTTCCTGATTTGGCTGATCCGAGCCCTCTGACCCGGCTTAATGGCGTCCTCATACTCATGAAAAAGCTCCCATCATCCAATAGCCTGCCACCCAGACAGCAATTGTGGTGATCACAGAGCCACCAATGGTCAATCGGGCCATAAGTTCGACTGTTGGGATCTCAAAACCGCGACCGGTATCCCAGATCAAATGGCGCAACCCACCACACAAATGATGGATAAGTGCCCAGGTGTAGCCAAACAGAATCAACCGGCCGAGGTAGCTGCTCATGAAATCCTGTACATAAGCGAAATATTCCGGCCCTACCGCAGCCGCTATCAGCCACCAGCATAATAGGAGTGTACCGAAATAAAGTGCCGCCCCGGTTATGCGGTGCACAATTGATACCATCATCGTCAGCATCGGTGTGTAGATCTGAAGATGGGGCGAAAGAGGCCGGTCAGCCATAGGAAAAATCCTGAAAAATCTCAAGCGAATCACCCATACCTTATAGGGTGATTGGTATATGAAGTGTAATCAATGCTACCGGAGATAGCAAATATGTCCATTGAACTTATGTAGAAAACTAATCCATTATCGCGGCATGATCACCCAGTAGTCAATGTCGAGAACAACGTTTGGGGTATATTTTCCGTGCATTTCGCCGGAAAAAACAGCATCGGTCTGATCTTTGACACCAAAAGTTCTAATCCGCATCCAACCGACATCATCGCGCAATGGTGTTTCGGCTTTTTCCAAAATCTCGGACCAGGCATAGATCGTATCACCAGCAAAACAGGGGGCTACGTGTTTTCCGGCGTTTATTCCAGTTACCAAATACGCGTTTGCCAAACCATTGAAACTCAAGGCGCGGACCAGCGAGATTATATGACCGCCATAAATCAATCGGTGCCTAAATCGCCCTGTGGCTGCCTGAAACTGGTCAAAATGAACCCGTGCGGTGTTTTGAAAGGCGCGCGCCGCCATCATATGATCGGCTTCTTCAATCGTTATACCGTCAACATGGTCGATTTTCTCGCCAACAGAATAATCGCCCCACATGTGCACACTGCCGGAAAGGCCGGTGCTGTAGTCGCTGAAATTGACACCTTCGGGCAACCCGCCCAGGTCTTCCGGCGCTATTACTGCGGGCAGTTCGGGGACAACAGTGTCCGGTGCCGGCGATGCATTATCCTTTTTTCTCACCATCACCCAGCGCACATAATCCAGTACGCATTGATCATGCTGGTTAAAGCCCTTCGAGCGCACATAGACTATGCCGGTCTTGCCATTGGAATTCTGTTTCAATCCGATCACTTCCGAATTAGCCCGCAACGTATCACCGGGATAGACCGGCACTAAAAACCGGCAATCGGCATAGCCCAGATTGGCTACTGCATTGAGTGAAATATCGGGTACGGTTTTGCCAAAGACAATGTGGAAGGTGAGAAGATCATCAACCGGTGCGGTGGGATAGCCTAAAGAGCGGGCGAATTCAATCGATGACTGGACGGCAAAACGTGGGCCAAACAAGCCACCATACAAGGCCACATCACCCGCTGTAACGGTTTTCGGTGTGGCGTGATGCAGGATCTGGCCGATGGAAAAATCTTCAAAAAAATTACCCGGATTTGTTTTACTCATCATTAAAACACCTGACCTTGCGATAGTTTTTCAATCTCCTGCCAGATGGCAAGCTTGCGTCTGGCCATATCGGCATGCAGGCGTTCAACCATGGCACCATTGAGGGTGATGACACCTTTATCGCTGTTTTCGGGCAAATCGAATGCTGCAATAATCTCACGAGCCTGTTTAATTTCGTCTTCGCCGGGTGAGAATATGTTATTGCACGGCTCTATCTGCGTCGGATGAATGAGGGATTTTCCATCCATGCCCAGTGATTTGCCGTGGACGCACTCTTTGCTAAAACCATCGAGATTGCGAAAATCATTATAAACACCATCAATGATTGTAATGTCATAAGCGCTTGCGGCAGCGACGCAAATGGACAGCCAGCTTAACATCGGCAGGCGGTCATCGCTCAGATGTGCGCCGGTTTCCTTGGCCAGATCATTGGTTCCCAAAATCCATGTGGTGAGCCGGGCTTCGGGCAACTGCGCGGTTTGGGCAATTTCCTTCACATTCAATATAGCCAGCGGGGTTTCAATCATCGCCCACAATGTCATGGTGGCCGGAGCATCTGCATCATCCATGGCTTTGGTGGCTTCTGCAATATCTTCAGCGCTGCTTACTTTTGGTACCAGAATAGCATCGGCGCGGGCCTCGACGGCGGCAATCACGTCCTCAGCGCCCCAGGGGGTTGCAAGACCATTGGTACGGATGATTAATTCGCGACGCCCATAACCACCGGCCTTGAGTGCTGAGATCACTTGCGTGCGAGCAGCTTTTTTCTCATCCGGGGCAACAGAATCCTCAAGATCAAAGATCACACAGTCTGTGGCAAGGGTTTTTACCTTTTCCAGTGCGCGCAGATTGATACCCGGCATATATAAAACACTGCGACGGGGGCGGAGAGATGCGGACATGAATGGTTTACCTTTATCAGATCAGGACTTAAGCTTTAACTTGATTGCCAACAGATGAGAACCAGAATGCCTCCACCTGTCGTTTTGTCTTTTTCCTCCCAGGTGGCCTATGGCCATGTGGGCAACTCGGCAACAGTTGCTGCACTGCACACAATCAACTGTACCGTCATTGACATCCCGACAATAATCTTGTCAAGCCATCCTGGGCATGGACCGGCGGCAACAATTGAAATTTCAGCGGAAAAAATAGATCAATTTGTCGATACGCTTGCCGATCAGGGCCGTCTTGACAATGTTGAGGCTATCATTTCAGGTTATTTTTGCGCACCCCGGCAAATCGCCAGCGTCAGGAAGGCTGTCGAATTGGTAAAATCAAAAAACCCGACGGCTTTATATTTTTGCGACCCTGTAATTGGTGATGAAACGCCGGGCATTTATGTGCCTAAGTCAGTCGCTCAGGCCATAAAGGATGATCTGATACCAATCAGTGATTTTATTATGCCCAATCTGTTTGAGTTTCAGCATCTTCTCGGCGACAAAATTACCAATTTGCGCGATTGTATTGATAAGGCGCGCGAAAGCTTCAAAGCCCCTGTGCTGATCACTTCAGTGCCGGTTGATGATCCCACGCACTGTGGCAATCTGCTGGTGCTTCGAGACGAGGCATGGCTTTGCACAAGCCCTTGCCTTGACAAAGCACCCCATGGCACCGGTGATCTGTTAACGGGTCTTTTTGTCGGAAATTTTCTGGCCGCAGGCTCATACGAAACGGCACTATCGAGTGCGAGCGGCCAGCTTAATTCGGTATTGAAAGCATCCGTTGCGCAAGGGTGCGACGAACTTGATCTTTCTCAGCTGAGAAATATTCCTTTTCCATCTGATTTTCCTCCCGCCCATGCTGTATAGAGATATTATGATAGATAAACCCGACATCGCCCAGGCTTATGAACGCATCCGTTCATATATCCGCCTGACGCCTACCATCGACATTGCCCCCGGTACGTTTGACAATGAAGGGCTATGGAATTTTAAACTTGAACTGCTACAGCACACGGGTTCATTCAAAGCACGCGGGGCTTTTAACAATCTGCTTTCACTGGAAATAATACCTTGCGCGGGCGTTGCTGCTGCTTCCGGTGGCAATCATGGCGCTGCTGTG
>CAZVAZ010000074.1:0-10058 GCA_964625235.1 uncultured Hyphomicrobiales bacterium | reverse complement strand
ACAATCGGTCGAATAATTGCCCCAATTTACGGCAAACTCCTTGCCGAACAGTTTTTTTGATGATCATGTTGACAACATCGAGAGGATTGAATTAACAAGCGATGATGCACCGGATTCGTCTGGAGTAATGCGGGAAACCACCATGTATACGTCAGTATCGCGAACCGATGAATTTACTCTGACAGTCAAGGTGCGCTCGTGAAAAGTAATTTTATTAACATTAAAAGTTGTTTTGCCGAAATTATTCAGCCCCTGGTTGGCGTACATCGGTTTCTGGCGATAATTTTCATCGTTTTCGCCTGGGTTTTTACCCCCGCCAGCGCCTTCGCTAAACTCAAAGAAGATCAAATCGTTCCCGAAGCCTCCAATGCGCGATTGGGCGGTGATAAGCAGCGCACCCGTTTTGTTGTCGATATTTCAAGTTCAATCGGTTACGCCGTATATGTTTTGCCCGATCCTTATCGCGTAATCATAGATCTGCCGGAAGTTAACTTCCAGCTGCCACCAGGGCAGGGGGCGTCAGGGCGCGGGCTGGTGACGGGGTATCGATTTGGCCTTTTATCGCCCGGGCGATCCCGTATCGTAATCGACACCAGTGCACCGGTTCTGATTCAGAAATCATTCATAATTCCTGCCAAAAACCAAAAACCGGCACGGCTGGTGGTTGACATTGTCAAAACTGACAAAAAAACTTTTTTGAAGAATCGCAAAAGCCAGTTACAGGCACAATCAAATGCTTCAAAACTGGCCGGAATTCCCATCCCGGTTCCAAAACCCCGCGGCAGTATCATCCCTGGTTTCAACAAAAAAACCGACCGGGCCAGCAAAAAGCAGGCAAAAAAGACCATTATTATTGACCCCGGCCATGGCGGCATTGATTCTGGTGCCGTTACGCCGCATGGTGTACAGGAAAAGAGAATTGTTCTCTCTTTTGCCAGGGTATTAAGAGACATCCTGATGAGTACCGGTCGCTACCACGTCTTGATGACCCGCGAAGATGATACCTTTATACCGTTGCGCAAACGTGTGGAGTTTGCGCGCAGGAATGACGGGGATTTGTTCATTTCCATACACGCCGACACAGTTAATAAATCTTATGTCCGCGGGACAACTTTATATACATTGTCTGAAAAAGCCTCGGATGCTGAAGCTGCGGCCCTGGCGCGGAAGGAAAATCGCTCAGACATCATAGCCGGAGTAGACCTTGGCCCGGAAAATGATGTGGTAACGGATATTCTTATCGATCTGGTATTACGGGAAACAAAAAACCATTCTATATTTTTCGCCCAGACGGTAGTCAAAGGACTTAAAGGCGTCACCAAAGTAAATAAAAAACCGCACCGGTTTGCCGGGTTTGCGGTTCTTAAAGCACCTGATGTGCCTTCCGTATTGATTGAACTGGGTTTTTTGAGCAATGGACAGGATGCGAGATTGCTTTCATCAAAGAGCTGGCGCCGCAAGATTTCCCGCTCAGTCGCCAAATCAATAGACAAGTTTTTTAAGTCATAGAGTGTCTGCGGATACCCGGTGCGGGAAAGGCCATGTACAAACCGGTTGTTAAACTGGTAAGGGAAGGGATTATTTCAAATCACAGCCTCAGTTGGCCCCGGGTTTGCCATATTCATACGCTAATTCATAATCAGGTGGCCAACACGTTCGAAAGGGTTCTGACCTTAAAAGCTCAGGTTCTGACCCTAAAAGCTCAAAGGTGTAATCCAACACAATGTTCCGCTTTATAAGTTATTTGTTTGGTGCTGGCAGCATAATGTTTCTCGTCGGCATGGCGGTTGTCAGTTTCGTCGTCTGGAATGTGGCAAGAGATTTGCCAAATTATGATGCGCTGGCAAAATATGAACCGCCGGTAATGACACGAATACACGCAGGTGATGGTCAGTTGCTGGCTGAGTACGCTCGCGAACGCCGATTGTATGTGCCCATCAACGCCATTCCCGATCTCATGATCAGAGCCATGCTTTCGGCTGAGGACAAGAATTTTTTCGAACATAACGGTATTGATATTCAGGGTGTCATTCGCGCCACATTGATTAATGTGAGAAATGTCAGCAGTTCGAAACGTCTTGTGGGCGCGTCGACAATTACTCAACAGGTTGCTAAAAACTTCCTTCTCAACAGTGACCGGACGATGGAAAGAAAGCTTAAAGAGGCGCTTTTGGCCCTGCGCATTGAGCAGGCTTTTTCCAAAGATCAGATCCTGGAACTGTATCTCAACAAAATTTATCTCGGGCTGGGCGCCTACGGTGTTGCCGCAGCTTCATTGAATTATTTCAGTAAGCCTCTGGATCAATTGTCAATTGCGCAAATGGCCTATCTTGCCGCCTTGCCAAAAGCGCCGACCAATTATCATCCTTTCAAGCAAACCAGACGTGCGCTCACCCGCCGCAACTGGGTTATGGATCGGATGGTGGAAAACGGATACATCACGGCTGAACAGGCAAAAGCTGAGAAAACCAAAGATCTTGAGGTCAGTTTGCGTCCCTATGGTGCCCGGCTTTTTGCCGCTGATTCATTTGCCGAAGAAGTCCGCCGCCGCATCATCACTTTATACGGCGAGAAAAAGCTTTATGAAGGCGGCCTTTCCGTGCGTACAACCCTGAACCCGCAAATGCAGATATGGGCACGCAACGCTCTTGTCAACGGTCTGGTGGCTTATGACCGCCGCAAAGGCTGGCGCGGGGCAGTTACCAATATCGCCTATCAGGGCGACTGGGGCCCCAAAATCGGTAAAATTAAAGCGCTTGGCGATATCGCTCCCTGGCGGATGGCCGTTGTATTGAGTATGTCGGACAAGCTTGTAAAAATTGGCCTGCAACCCCAAAAACTGGAAAGCGGTGAATTGTCCAAGGAGCGCATCACGGCTGAAATTCCGCTAAAGGAAATGCTGTGGGCGCGCAAAGAAATACCTTCTGACAAAGGCGGCAGTGTTGGCAAAAAGATTAAAAAAGCCAGCGATGTGCTTGAATTGGGTGACGTTATCTATGTTGCGCCCCTGGAAAAAAACAAAACCCGGTGGAAACTGATGCAGGTGCCCAAGGTGGAAGGCGGCATTGTTGCCCTTGACCCCCATACCGGGCGGATACATGCATTGGTCGGCGGCTTCAGCTATGCCGGCAGCCAGTTCAACCGGGCGGTCCAGGCCAAGCGCCAGCCGGGATCCGCCTTCAAGCCCTTTGTCTATGCAGCAGCGCTTGAACAGGGATACACGCCTTCCAGTCTGGTTATGGATGCACCGTTGGCCGTCGATCAGGGAAATTCACTTGGCATCTGGCGGCCCAAAAACTATGGCGGTAAATTCAGCGGTCCATCAACTTTGCGCAAGGGTATTGAGCGTTCCCGAAATGTCATGACGGTTCGTCTGGCACAGGATGTCGGAATGGATACGGTTGCAGATTATGCCCGGCGTTTTGGCATTTATAACGATTTGTCTCCTGTGCTCTCCATGTCCTTGGGCGCCGGTGAAACAACTCTGCTTAAAATGACAACCGGTTTTGGCATGTTGGTAAATGGCGGCAAAAAAATTACGCCCACCTTGATTGATCGCGTACAGGACAGATACGGCCGCACCATCTATCGTCGCGATGACCGGCAGTGCAACCAGTGTGCTGTTGAAAGCTGGCAAGGGCAAGATGAGCCCGAGCTTGCTGACAATCGCGAGCAGGTGATCGATCCCCATACAGCTTACCAGATAACATCTATGCTCGAAGGTGTTGTGCAACGTGGAACCGGCTCGGCTGTTAAAGCGGTAGGCAAGCCACTGGGCGGCAAAACCGGCACCACCAATGAGGAAAAAGACGCATGGTTCGTCGGCTTTTCACCGGATTTGGCCGTTGGTGTCTTTATCGGCTTTGATTCACCAAAACCCATGGGACGCGGTGCCACTGGTGGTCAGTTGGCTGCACCGGTATTCCGGGATTTCATGATAAAAGCACTGGCTGACAAGCCGGGCTCACCTTTCCGTATACCTGATGGCATTAATCTCATTCCGGTTAATGTAGACACCGGTCAAATGGCGGCTCTAGGTGAACAGGGCGTTATTCTCGAAGCCTTCAAGCCCGGAACACAGCCCGGTTTTGACAGTGTAATACTTGGCAGCGAAGAATTTGAAGTCGATGAACCACCCTCGGAGTTTTTCACCTCCGGCACCGGCGGTCTTTATTAGGTTCGCGTAAGCTTTTTTCAACATAATAAGAAATATCGAGGGGCATCACCATGCGAGCTGAAATTCAATCTATGGTCGAAGATATCAGGCAGTCCGTGGAACTGCTGAGGAGGCATCTTTGACTGGGATACAGCTGACCAGCGTCTGGATGAATTAAACGCACGCGCCGAAGCACCTGATTTCTGGAACGATACCCAACAGGCGCAAAAAACCATGCGGCATCGCCAGGAACTCGAAAGTGCCATCAAGGCCTGTCGTGAGCTGGAAAATGGCGTTGCTGAAAACATTGAACTGATTGAACTTGGCGAAGCTGAAGGTGATGAGGAGATTGTTACCGAAGCTGAAAATGCCATCAGGAAGCTGCACAAGATAGCGGCTGAAAAAGAACTTGAAACTTTGCTTTCAGGCGAAGCCGACAGCAATGATGCCTACGTTGAAATACATGCAGGTGCTGGCGGTACGGAAAGCCAGGACTGGGCGCAGATGCTCATGCGCATGTATGTCCGCTGGGCCGAGAGCAAAGGCAACAAGGTTGAAATCATCGGCACGAGCGCAGGCGATGAAGCCGGCATTAAATCAGCAACAATTCTGATTAAGGGCCACAACAGCTATGGCTGGCTGAAAACTGAATCAGGCGTGCATCGTCTGGTGCGCATCTCGCCATTTGATTCAAATGCCCGCCGCCACACATCCTTTGCCTCAATCTGGGTATTTCCCGTTATTGATGACACCATTGAAATAGATGTCAGTGAAAGTGATGTGCGTATTGATACCTATCGCGCCAGTGGCGCTGGTGGCCAGCATGTCAACACCACCGACAGTGCCGTGCGCATCACCCACGTAGCAACAGGTATTGTGGTGCAATGCCAAAACCAGCGCTCCCAGCACAAAAACCGCGCCACCGCCTGGGAAATGCTCAGGTCACGTCTTTATGAAGCAGAGTTAAAACAGCGCGAAGACGCCGCCCAGGCACAAGAGGATTCAAAATCAGAAATCGGCTGGGGCCATCAGATCAGATCCTACGTCCTGCAACCGTATCAACTGGTAAAAGACTTGAGAACAGGTTTCGAAAGCACCAATCCCTCAGCCGTCCTCGACGGCGACCTCGACGCCTTCATCGCCGCATCCCTGGCCCAGCGTATAGATGGTGCCGCCACCGCAGAAATCGAAGATCTGGAATAAGATTATAATTACGGTGACTGTCACCGTAATTCTTGTCACCGTAATTCCGTAATTCAAAATTCTATTGCACGTTATGTCGCAGATAAAATCAGATTTTTCAATTCGGCAAGTTTTTCAATCCGGAATCTGGCACCAGGAAACGCGCTAGCTTTTGTGAAAGCGTTATGTACGACCACGCAATCGATACCTGCCGCTATTGCGGAATTCAAACCTCTCAGAGAGTCTTCGACAACAATTGTCTCACTCTTCGTCGCATTGAAATGCTCAAGGCCCAACAAATATGGTTCCGGGTGTGGTTTGGAGAATTCATAGTCCTCGCGAACAAGAACAAAATCTATGAACCGGGTGAGACTTCGCTTCTCATGGATAAGTTCGAAGTCAGCGCGTTTCGAGGTCGTTACGATTGCCATTTTTACATGATTTGAAAGCTCCTCGAGAACCTCGACCACTCCATCAATTTCTATATCCTCGGTTCTAAGGAACCCTTGATAGTACTGGTTCCGTTTGGCGCGCAATTCGTTGATTGTTTCTTCTTCTACTCCCGCTCGTTTTGCTTGAGCCCAAGTGCCCAACCCTTGATTCATATCTCGAAGATATTCGTCTTCTTCTAGGGGAAATCCTATTTCAGACAAAGCACGCTTACCAGCTTTGAAATACCAAAACTCGGTGTCTACGAGAACGCCGTCATGATCAAAGAGAACGAATTTTTTCATTAGAATTACGAATTACGGAATTACGGTAACAGTTTACCAAATGCACTTAATTATCCTTCTCCGTCATCCCCGGGCCTGTCCCGAGGATCCATTCCTCAATTCTCACAGCCAAAAGATAGTACTTTTGTTTTTGAAAACCCAGCGTCATAGATCCCCGGGACAACGGTTTAAATGGGGTCGATTAAACGTTCCCGCATAAGCAAGACAGGCCTTAGCCCGTTGAGCTTTTGGCGTAAGCCGGTCTTGGTGCGAGATGGGTGCCAATCACCCGGCGTTTGGTTTTCTGTCTGCCGGATTTGGATTCAGCCTGTTGAGCTTCGGCGTGTTCTTCTTCCAGCGCATCCAACTCATCTTCATGATCACTATCCACAGCGGAATCACGAGCCCCAAGGGCGGCAATTTCAGCACGTGCTGCTGCCGGTGAAAAGGCACCAACTGTTGAAGTGGCTTTCTTTGCGGCCACATTCCGGCCACCGGCTTTTTCAGGGGCATCGACAGTGGGTATGACAGTGGCCGGGCCGCCATTGGCTTTTTGATCCATCGCTGTTTCTGCCAGTGGTTCTTCGCAGCGGTTGCAGCGGCCATCGAAATCCGCTCCGGTTTCAATCGTCAAAAGCTTGTGAAAAATATTGCCGATAACCAGACATCCCGGTGACAGGGTAACTCTGTCGCCGCGAATTTCACCTTTGATGTATCCGCGTACCAAAACTTCTTCAGCGGCTATTTCACCGTGGACATTGGCTTCACCGCCAACCACCACACTTCGGGCACGCAGATTGCCATTGATGGCACCTTCTATCTGTACGTCACCGAGTGAAACAATATCGCCCGTAAAGGTAACATCCGAGCTGATAATGGACAGGGAAGCACTGCCGTCACTCTTGGCTTGAGTTTTTGCCGATGAGAAAGGTGAGTTGGTGTCTTTTCTGATAGAAAACATGATAGATAGCCTCAAGGTATTCAAGGGGGTCGAAAAGCGAATCACTGACCCATTTCCAATAATGTAGATGAGGAACCGCACCTCTGCTACTAATTACTGCTTTTCCCACAACATCAATTGCAGTTTGGGAGCGATTAAAACAACAACGTCTGAATTACGATATGATTTTTTATCGTTTTGTTATTTCAATATTTTTCAGGCGCGGGCGTTTCTGATTTCCGTGCCGGTTTAGCCGCGGCCAAGCGCTCCAGCTCCTTCAGGTAAGCGTCCTGGTTTTTGGCCAGCCGACCATTAACCTGGGCCAGAGAACTTTGAAACCGGGCCAGTTCAAGCTCATATTCCGCGCGAAGCCTTTCGAGATCAGCCTGGTATTTTTTCTTCTGGTCATTCAATTTATCGCCGGTTGAAATTGTTGCTTCAATATTTCGGTTCAGATTTTCCCGTAACGTTGTAACTGTGTTGCCCGCCATCAAATAGCTGACACCGCCGATTATCCCTAAGCTCAGCACGGCAACGGCGAAACCGGCTACAAGCATCAGCATAAAGGGTTCCAGAGCCATATAATGAATATGGCCGTCGCTGCGCAAATAGAGTTCGCGCTTGCGAAAAATCTTCAGGAACTTTGCCTGCAATGATGGTTTAAGCTGCGACAAAACGTATCTCCAAAAATCGACTCACCTGCCACCCGAAACTGACTGGTGACGCAATGGCACAGCTTTATGGTTAATAAATCCTTAAAGTCGCAAAAAACTCCATTGGCGATAAACTTATCGTGTCTTTCCATTGGATGTTTTCATATACTGATTACCTGTGCCTTGAGGTTTAGTGATTTTCAACCAACCGCATGTTTCAGTCTAAATCTGAAAACATCAATGTCATAGTGCCGCCATTGTTATTTGGCAGGCTTTTGATAGCCGGGCTGTGCCGTTGCGGCAAATTGAAAAAGTGGGTAGAGAATAGAGATGAAGCATGCAATCTGGTTTAAATGTTAAATAATTTGCATACTGATTGAAACAGCGGTGAAAATTTAATATTTGGCAGGTAACAACAATGGAAGACTGTGATATCCGCAGAAATTCCGATTGCCATTAATTGCGGTGAATTTTGAAAAATCGTCCAATAAAAATTCTTCTCAAAACCCTGACAGCGCTTGTCATTGTCGTGGCACTTGTCGTTGGGGCAGGCTATTGGCGCCTGTCGTCCGGCCCGGTCTCCCTTTCCGTTCTGGTCGGGACCATTGAAAGCATCATCAATGACAATGTCGACGGTCTGACTGTATCTGTAAAAGATGTGGTTTTGGAAAAAGACAATGACAGCGGTGCCCTGCAATTCCGGTTCATTGACCTTCAGGTTCGCGACCCCGATGATAAGCTTGTCGCCCGCACCTCGCGCGCCGCCTTTCGCCTGTCTCTGAGCGATCTTGCCGGTGGAGAGTTGTCACCAACGCACCTGGAACTTCTGGGGCCGAGAATGTTTGTGCATCGCCGGCCCGATGGCAGCTTCCGCCTTGGGTTTGGCGAGGTAGGAGCAACCGGAAAATCCAAAACCGTATCCGATAACAGCGCAGGTTCAGCTACGGGTACGACTGTAACCACACAAGAAAATGGCATTATCAACGATGACAGTGCCGGTAATATTGAAAGTGCCGAAGATTTAATTGCTTTACTGCAGGCCACTTTATTGTCCGATGGCAATCGGGGGCCGACCGCGCGTTTGCGCGAAATCAAGGTTATCGGAGCCGAACTGACGCTTTACGATGAACCCAATGCAACCACCTGGATATCGCCCAAAGCAAATGTAACCATGACCCGCGCCAAAGATGGTTTAACCGTTGATGTTGATGCCGAGATTAAAATCGGCCTTGAAACTTTCAGCCTGAATGTTCAGGCCGATTACATAAAATCCACCCAGCGCGTCAAAATAAATGTGTCGGTGGATGATGTTAACCCTGAAACATTGGCCCGCCATGTTCCAGACCTTGAGATATTAAAAATCGTACGACTGCCAGTGTCCGGTTCAGCCACCGCCGAAATTGCCCTCGACGGTAAAATGCTGAATGCTGAACTGGATATTAATCTGGGGGCGGGAAAACTGGTTTTCAGTGATAACCAGGAAGACGAAATAGGCGTCAGCACCGGTAATATCGTTTTGACATATGATCAGGAAAAAAGGCTTCTTATCATAGAGCCTTCGCTGATTGATCTGTCAGGTGGCAAAGCCAGTCTTTCGGGCTACCTCACACCGGAAGGTGACAGCGGCAATCCCTTTTCATATTTCGGCTACAATCTGGAACTGGCCAACATCAAGATTGACGGCAAAAAGACGATTGAGATTGACCGTATCATCGCCGTTGGAACGGCTGATTCAGATAACACCATCATCAATATGGAAACCACTGAACTGCATGCAGGCGAAGCCCGTATCCGGGTTAGCGGCACGGTCAAAGCCGGGGGAAAAGCACCTGATTTAAAGCTCATCGGAAATATTGAAAACATCGCCACCACCAAATTGCTGGAAATATGGCCGCTGGAAGTTGCCCGCGGTCTGCGCTCCTGGATAGATGCAAGCCTTGTGGCATTTGTTCCCAGTGGCAATTTCGAAATTGATATTGATGAAAAGGATTTTGCCAGGATTATCGATGGCGGTGAAGTCCCAACCGGTTTTCTCAATGCCGAGTTCGAAGTCAGAGATGCCACCGTTCGTTATTTTGAGGGATTGCCGCCCCTGCGCCAGGCGTATGGCAAGGGCGTTTTGAAAGATGCTGAATTTAATTTCTATGGCCAGGGTGGCGTTGCCACGGTTGCCAGCGGCAAAAAAGTTCAACTCACCCGTGCGCGATTTTTCACTAACTGGGCCAAGTCAGATCCCGCTATCGGTATCGTTGAAGCCACCGTCAAAGGCCCTGCTGCCGCTGTTATGGAACTGCTGGATAATGATCCGCTGAATTTCGGCAAAAAAATGGGTATAAATCCAAAGACCATGGGCGGAAAAGCGGTTGGCGAATTGAAGTTCACCATGCCGTTACTGGCTGACTTGCCGATAGAAA
>CAZVAZ010000073.1:0-10178 GCA_964625235.1 uncultured Hyphomicrobiales bacterium | reverse complement strand
ATCGCAATGCTTCAACCGGATCAATCCGGGCGGCACGCCATGAGGGATAAAGAGTGGCAATAAAAGAAAGAGCCAGCGCCATCAGCACAACCGAGGCTACTTCTGTCGGGTTGATTTCAGCGGGCAACCGGCTGAGGTAATATATTTCTGGTGAAAATAATTCTGTGCCTGAAAGGCTGGAGAGAAACTGTCGGATGTCCTCGATATAAAGACAAAAAACCGTGCCCAGAACAAAGCCTGCAAGCGTTCCAACCACACCGATGCTGGCACCGGTAATAAAGAATATGCGCATGATGGCACCACGCGTTGCCCCCATGGTCCTGAGGATGGCGATATCGCTGGATTTATCCTTCACCAGCATAATCAGGCCCGAAACAATATTTAATGCAGCCACCAGAACAATCAGTGTCAGGATTAAAAACATGACATTGCGTTCGACCTGAAGGGCGTTAAAAAAGCTTGAATTAGCCTCCTGCCAGGTGGAAATTCTAACCCGTACCTGAACCACTTTGGCAATTTCCGCACGCACCGATTGCACATTGTCAGGATCATCGACGCGAATATCCAGAGCGCTGACGCCTTCACCTTTGTTAAAATAAAGCTGGGCTTCTTCCAGCGGCATAAAAACAAAACCGGAATCATATTCCGACATGCCGATATTGTAGATGGCGGCAACGGGATAGGCTTTTATGCGCGGTGTAACGCCAAATGGCGTGACGTTTCCTCTGGGAGTGATCAACGTCAGCTTGTCGCCCACGGTTACGCCCAGTCTCACAGCAAGGCGTGAGCCAATCAACACGCCGGTCTGGCTTGAGAAATTTTCCAGCGAACCAGCACGCAATGAATTACCGATGCCGTTAAGCGTCACAACATCCTTTTTTCTGAAACCGCGCACAAGCACGCCGGAATTGCCTCTAGCACCTGAGGCCATGGCCTGTCCTTCCACCATCGGCACAACGCTTTTTATCCCCTTGACCGGGCGGATACGCTTTGCCAAAGCATCAAAATCCAGCAATGGCCCCTGCAGCGAAATCACCGTGATATGGCCGTTAAAGCCCAGAACCTTGCCCAGAAGCTCAGTGCGAAATCCGTTCATCACCGACATCACAATAATCAAAGTGGCAACGCCCAGCATTATGCCAAGAAAGGAAAACCCGGCAATGACGGAAATAAATCCCTCCTTGCGCCGGGCATGTAAATAGCGTCGACACAACATCCATTCAAACGGGGCAAAGGCTTTTGTGGAACTGGACATAATCAGGGGAACTCTGAGGTTAGTTTGTTGAACGCTTCATCTATCGACAAAGTCTCGCGCTTCCCCGTTGCGCGGCATTTAACTTCAACCTCACCCGCTGCCACCCCTCTGGGGCCAACGATAAGCTGCCACGGCAGACCTATAAGGTCCATATTGGAGAATTTGGCACCGGCACGGTCATTGGTATCATCATAAAGAACATCAACATTATTTTTAACCAGCCTGTCATAAAGGTCTTCGCACGCTGCGTCCGTTGCCTCATCACCGGCTTTGAGATTTATCAGACCGACATCAAACGGCGACACTGATTTGGGCCAGATGATGCCATTGTCATCGTGGCTGGCTTCAATTATGGCACCCACAAGCCGCGAGACGCCAACACCGTATGAGCCGCTTTCTATCGCCACCTGCTGGCCGGATGAATCCTGAACCGCCAGATTGAGAGGTTTTGAATATTTTGAGCCGAAAAAGAAGATGTGCCCGACCTCGATGCCGCGCGCCTGCAGGCGGTCTTTTTCATCTACTTCGGCAGCAAACCGTGTCGCATCATGTTCTTCATCGGTGGCAGCATAAGGTGCGGTCCACTTAGCGATGATCGGTTCAAGATCGCTATCATAATCAAGATCGGCGCCGGGCACGTCAAATTCCACCAGATCACGGTGGCAATAGACTTCGCTTTCACCTGTTTCGGCCAGAATAATAAACTCATGGCTCATGTCGCCACCAATCGGCCCTGTATCGGCTGCCATAGGGATAGCCTTGAGACCGAGCCGGTCAAACGTGCGCAGGTATGAAACGAACATCCTGTTGTAGGATTTACGCCCCTCTTCTGCCGTCAGATCAAAAGAATATGCATCTTTCATCAAAAATTCACGGCCGCGCATAATACCAAAACGCGGGCGTACTTCATCGCGGAATTTCCACTGGATGTGAAACAGATTACACGGCAGGTCACGATACGATCTGACGCCGCTTTTAAAGGTGTCGGTTATAAGTTCTTCATTGGTCGGCCCATAGAGCATTTCACGATCATGGCGATCAGTTATGCGCAGCATCTCTTTGCCATAATCTTCATAGCGTCCGCTCTGCTTCCACAGGTCGGCTGACTGTATGGTTGGCATTAAAACTTCAATGGCACCGGCACGCACCTGTTCATCACGAACGATATCCTCGATTTTCCTCAGCACTTTCAGCCCCAGCGGCAACCAGGTGTAAATTCCCGCGCTGGCCTGGCGGATCATGCCGGCGCGCAACATCAGGCGATGTGAGACAATTTCAGCCTCTTTCGGGTTTTCTTTAATCGTCGGCAGGAAGTATTTTGACAGGCGCATAGGTGTAACAACTCACAGCTGTTTTTCAGGAATCAAAGACCGAGTGAGACCCTATATATGCGGCGGGAACAAGTCCAATGACATCTGACATGATATTAATATGGTTGGAAAGTTACCTAACAACCGTAACGGTTTTTCGGCTGCGTTAACGGCCGGCCATCCAATGCCACCTCACCGTTAAATGTATCCACGCTCACCTCCCCCACACTCAAATCCCTTGCCCGCAATCGGCTGTTTTCCATCCCCGGCGAAATATACAGGTTTTTTTGCCGTTTACCCAATCCCAGATCAAACCTGAGAATTGGAAAATTCTCTGATCCAACCGGCTCGATATCGGCAGGCGCAACAGTTTGATCTGGTATATAGTCGGCACCGGGAGTTTTTTTGGCTCCTGTCAATCCAAAACAGTCCCGATTATTGGAACTGGTTGCTGCAGGCAGATTTCGTGATTGTGCGTGAAAACCGCTTTCAGAGTTTGCCGCACCGGTAAAACCCAATATCAGAAAACCTGATATCATCGCCGCAACACAACATTTGTTAAAGCCATATGTCATTTCTGCATTATAGGGCGCAGACGTTAATGGCACCTCAACATGGGGATCCATTCAAAAACATATTCGAAATTATGCAACTATAATAGCACCTTAATTAACTCGTGACATTTTCATTCGACTTTCGTAAGCTACGCCCAAATAAAAAGAAGGCTCGCAACAGTTTAGTATTTTCCCTGAGTTCAGGAGAAATCCGGCTGAGCGGCCCAAGTCTAGGGAGGGAAAGTCATTTGGCGCAAGGCATGTGACGATATCGCTTTGAAAGCCGTGCTGATTGCAAGTATTTGTAACCCGTGAACTGATGATTTTCTTAACTAAACACAAGGTGTGCCTTCATGGTCACCTTGTTTTTTTTGCCTGAATTTCCGTAAAACCGAATTAGGCACTAATCATTGGAAAATGCTGGCACGTATGAAAAATCCTCAAAGCTCAAAATATCATATTCCATAATTACAAACGCGATACTCCACGGAATAAAGGCCAGAATGGTGGTCAAAATGAGTTTCCATCTCATCCTTGGTATAACCGGCGCGCTGGCTACAGTGCCGGGGATTATTTCACCTACCTCACCTTGAGCACGAACCCCGATTGGCAGCACCGCCAGCAGCGTCATCCACCAGCAGATAAAGTAAATGGCAATACCTCCGACTATATTCATGTGGTCTCCTGACGTGAATTTAAAGTATTTGAATTGGACATTGGTTTAACATTGCTCCAGTTCAACCAAAGTGCCGCAAAAATCTTTGGGGTGCAGGAAAAGCACCGGCTTGCCATGAGCACCGATTTTCGGGTTACCGTCACCGAGTACGCGTGCACCCGATGCTACCAGATGATCGCGTGCAGCAATAATATCCTCGACCTCATAGCAGACATGGTGAATGCCACCACTGCTGTTTTTCTGCAAAAAGCCGATAAGGGGTGAATCCTCGCCTAAGGGTTCCAGCAATTCAATCTTGGTATTGGGCAATTCAATAAAAACCGTGGAAACGCCGTGATCGGGCTGTTCTTGCTTATCTGAAAGTGTCGCTCCCAGAGTATCGCGATAAATAGCGCTGGCCGCTGCTATATCGGGAACGGCAATGGCCACATGGTTTAATCGCCCAATCACAAAAGCACTCCTTCGGCTGGTTTTTTTAAAGTCGCGACACGGTGACGTAGCAAATGGGCTTTTTTCCCCAGACCTGCGAAACGCTGCGGCGTATCTGTCTTCTTACACCTTCTCCAAGGGCTGCGTCATCCCGTTTTTCACGCCGCGACAATCTATCCCAACCAGAGTTTATGCCATCGCGGATTAAATCCCCTATCAACCCATCACGATCATCAAATACAGGCAACCCGTGGGCAATGATGGCAGGTTCAGCGATAATATCGCCTGCGGCATCAACCACAAGGGATACGGTTACAATCCCGGCAAACCCTAAACGCTTGCGCTGATGCGCCGGACCATCAAACCCCGGCACCTGCAAATACCCGTCAATGTGCATGCGGCCATGGGGCACTTCATCAATTATTTTCAGTTCACCCGGCCCCAGATGCGCCATTTCACCGTTAAGTACAACGGTTGATTGTTTAATGCCGCAGTGCCGGGCAAACCTCACATGTTCAACCAGATGACGCATTTCCCCATGCATGGGGATCAGGATTTCCGGCCTGATCACATCATAGAGCTGTTTTAATTCATCGCGCCGCGGATGGCCGGTAACATGGACAAGTTGATCGCCATCAACAATGATATCGCAGCCCAGAGCGGCGAGATCATTGTGCACCTGGCCAATAGCCTTTTCGTTGCCCGGTATGGTTCGAGATGAAAACACCACAAGGTCTCCCTCATTGAGAGTGACATGGGGGTGTTGATCCGTTGCAATCCGGCCCAGAGCTGCACGCGCTTCACCCTGGCTGCCGGTGCACAGAATAAGCGTTTTATCACGCGGCAGGCTGCCACAATGTTCTTCGGCAATAAAGGGTGCTATATCGCGCAAATACCCGCATGCCTTGGCGGCAGCAACAACACGGTGCATGGAGCGGCCCACAGCGACCACATGACGGTCGGCAGCTTCAGCGGCTTTGGCAATAGAATGAATGCGGGCAACGTTGGAGGCAAAACCGGTAATGGCGACGCGGTTTTTCGCCGATTTAACGATAGCTGCAAGCGAGCGCGCAACCTCACCTTCTGACGGTGAGCTTCCTTCACGCAGGACATTGGTCGAATCACAGACAAGCGCCCTCACGCCTTCTTTGCCCAGCGCCTTGAAACGGGCAAGGTCAACGCCATCACCGATGACGGGCTCGTCATCCAGCTTCCAGTCGCCGGAATGGATGACCGTTCCGGCACTGGTTTTAATGGCAATTGCATTGGGCTCAGGCAGGGAATGGCAAACAGAAATCAACTCGATACTGAAAGGCCCGAGTTCAATAACCTCTCCCGGTGCAATTTCAGTGATGCTCAATTCTTCATCGAGACCATTGTACGCCAGACGCGGCGCCAGCATCTCAATGGCAAAACGGGTGGCAAAAACCGGCGCTCTAAGCTGCGGCCACAGGGTCTGCACGGCACCATAATGATCTTCGTGGGCATGGGTTATGACAATACCGACGAGATCGTCGCGCAACTCTTCAATAAAAGAGATATCCGGTAATATCGTGTCTATACCAGGATGCCGCAAATCGCCAAAGGTGATGCCGAGATCAACCATCAGCCATTTTCGTTTTCGCGCCGATCCAAACCCGTAGAGATACAGGTTCATTCCAATTTCACCGGCACCGCCCAGCGGCAGAAAAACCAGTTCATTATCATTTTGTGAGTTTTTTGGCACTAGTGCGGTTCGCCTTTGTTTAGATTCATACCACTCTTCTTCGTCATCCTCGGGCTTGACCCGAGGATGACGAAGAAGAGTGGGTTATGTTAAAGGCGAAACGCATTAGAGAGTACCCTGCGTTGGAGAAAGTGGTTCTGGCGCAACTGCGGTAATATCTCCAGCGACAATTACCTTTTGCGATCCGCCCGGTAATCGCAGAATTAATTCACCTTGTTGATCCAGTCCCATAAAAGCACCTGTTATCACATCCACACCAGTATTCACTTTAAGTTCCTGGCCCACAGAAGGTCCAAATTCAAGCCAGCGCTGCTTTATCGAAGCAAACCCCGCACCATGTTGCCACAGGCTCAAGCAATGGTCAAAACTGACTGCAAGCTGCTCAAAAACATCATTGCTATTCAATTCAAGCCCACATTCGGCAAGATCCGTTGTGGGATAGATAAGGGTTTGTGTGGGGTGAGTGCTGACATTCAACCCAATACCAATGGCAACAGCATATGCATCCTGTTGCGAACCTGCCCCGGAGGTTTCAACTAAAATTCCGCCCGCCTTGGCATTGTTCAACAAAACATCATTTGGCCATTTCAACCTGACCTGCACCGTCGATTTTGCCTGTGCCAACAGTTGTTCAGTCATGTTGGCAACCGCCACCGCAGCAACAAAGCTCAAACCGGACATCACCGCGGCAGGCCCCTGCCCGGTCAACAGCAATGTTGCAAACAGATTTCCCTTGGACGTAATCCAGTCCCGCCCGCGCCGTCCACGGCCGCAGGTCTGGCGTTCGGCAACAATCCATAGGGGACCTTCGATGCCGTTGTCAGCCTGTCGCAATGCTTCCAGGTTGGTTGAATCAATCTCATCAATACAAATCAGAGCATAGCCCGCGGGTACCTGTGGCTTCAAAACAATGATTTGGCAGCAACGGCCGCAGCACTTATCAGGCTGGAGGGAAAGACGAAAAACAACATGACAAACAAGCCGCTGAGCCCGACAATCAGGGCAAGTTCGCGCGGCATTGGCTCAAATTCTTCGGCCGGTTCGTCAAAATAAATGATCTTGATGATACGGAGATAATAAAACGCCCCGATCACACTGGCGACAATGCCGATGATGGCGAGTGGATAAAGCCCCGCTTGAATGGCGGCGAGAAACACGTACCACTTGGCGAAGAACCCGGCCAGCGGCGGAATGCCGGCAAGCGAAAACATTAGCATTGCCAATATAAAACCCATCATGGGGTTACTGCGCCCCAGACCGGCGAGATCATCAATATCTTCACACATTTCGCCCTGCCTGCGCATGGCCAGAATACACCCGAAAGTGCCAAGGGTCATGGCGAGATAAATCGCCATATAAATGATGACACCCTGCACCCCGGCTTCTGTTCCCGCAGCCAGCCCCACCAGCGCAAAACCCATGTGGCCAATGGAGCTATAGCCCATCAGGCGCTTGATGTTGTGTTGTCCAATGGCTGCAAACGCCCCCAGAACCATTGAGCCAATTGAGATAAACACAATGATCTGCTGCCATTGATCTGTAATGGCTGGAAAAGCTGCCACCATGGCGCGGATGAACATCGCCATCGCCGCAATTTTTGGAGCTGATGCCAACAGGGCAGTCACCGGTGTTGATGCACCTTCATAAACATCCGGCGTCCACATGTGGAAGGGTACCGCCGAGACTTTAAATGCGAGCCCCGCCAACAGGAAGACAATGCCGAAAATCAGACCCAGACTGCTGCCGCTGGCTGTAACAAACGTAGAAATTTCAGCAAACCCCGTGGCCCCGGTAAAGCCGTAAATCAACGATGCACCATAAAGCAGCATGCCTGACGAGAGTGCTCCAAGCACAAAATATTTTAATCCGGCTTCGCTCGAGCGGCTGGAATCACGATTAAAAGCGGCAATAACATAAAGTGCCAGACTTTGCAGTTCCAACCCCATGTACAGCGCTATCAGATCATTGGCGGAAATCATCATGCCCATGCCAAGTGTGGCCAGCAAAATCAGAATAGGGAATTCAAATCTGGCGATTTTCAAACGCCGGTTGTATGTCATCGACATGACAATGGCGGCAGCTGAAGCCACATAGGCCAGTATTTTCAACAGCCGGGCGAAGGGGTCGAGGATAAATGCGTTGTCAAAGGCACTTGTCGCCCCTTCAGGTATCATAGCCACCATAACGGCTGCGACACCAAGGGCCGCTGCGCATAGCACTGACATCAAGTCTGACGTGTCTTTTTTCGAAAACACACCGAACATCAGGAACACCATGGCAGCAAGTGCCAAAAATATTTCCGGCGATGCGGGGATCAATTGCTCCGGGACAAAGGCATTTTGCATGTGTGTCAGCCCTTACTGCGCTTGAAGTGCCGCATTTGCAGCATCATAGGTTGCCAACGCCTGCTCGTAATTTGATATCAGATTTTCAACTGATGCAGCAGTGACGTCAAAAATAGGTGCGGGATATATACCGAATAAAATGATCAGGAAGGCAAGCGGAACGATGACCACCGCTTCACGCATGTTCATGTCGGTAATATTCTTGAGGCTCTCTTTTTCCATCTCGCCAAATACAGTGCGCCGATACAGCCACAAGGCGTAACACGCGCTCAAAATGACCCCGATGGTGGCCAGGAAGGCAACCCAGGTGTTGACCTTATAGGTGCCCAGCAGGGTCAGGAACTCGCCAACGAAACTGCTGGTTCCCGGCAACCCCAGATTGGCCATGGTAAATATCATGAAGACAAATGCATAAAGCGGCATGCGGTTGACCAGCCCGCCGTAAGCCGAAATCTCACGCGTATGCATGCGGTCATAAATCACACCGACACATAAGAACAAGGCGCCCGACACCAGTCCATGGCTGAGCATCTGGAAAATACCACCCTGAATGCCCTGCTGGTTGAGCGCGAAAATTCCCATGGTCACAAACCCCATGTGAGCAACGGAAGAATAAGCAACCAGCTTTTTCATATCCTGCTGCATCAAAGCCACCAGCGAGGTGTAGATAATTGCAATCACCGACAAGGTGAAAATCAACGGGGCAAAATCAGCCGAGGCAATCGGGAACATCGGGATTGAAAAGCGCAAGAACCCGTAACCGCCCATTTTCAACAGGATGGCTGCCAGTATCACAGAACCTGCCGTGGGCGCTTCCACATGGGCATCTGGCAGCCAGGTATGCACCGGCCACATTGGCATTTTAACCGCAAATGACGCAAAGAACGCCAGCCACAGCCACGTCTGCATGCCGACAGGGAAATCATAGTCAAGCAATTTGGTTATGTCGGTTGTGCCGGACTCTGCATACATCGCCATGATGGCAATCAGCATCAACACCGAGCCCAGCAGCGTATAGAGGAAAAACTTGAAACTGGCATAGACCCGGCGCTTGCCGCCCCAGATGCCGATGATCAGGAACATCGGGATCAACCCGCCTTCAAAGAACAGGTAGAACAACACCAGATCCAGCGCACAGAAAACACCGATCAGCAGCGTTTCCAGCACCAGAAACGCAATCATATATTCCTTGACGCGAGACTTGACCGAGACCCAGCTTGCCAGAATACAACCCGGCATCAGAAAGGTTGTCAAAATGACGAACAGCATCGATATGCCATCCACACCCATTCGATAGGAGATGGTATCACCGAGCCACGGGCGTTCTTCGACAAACTGAAAACCAGAGGTGGTAAAATCAAATTCTATCCAGATAAAAATCGACAGGATGAAAGTGATAATCGTCGTCCACAAGGCGACATACTTGGCACCGCGTTCAGCTATTTCATCTTCACCTCTAACCAGAAAGAAGATAAACAGCGCGCCCAGCAGCGGCAAAAAGGTGATGATAGAAAGAATTGGCCAATCGGACATTACTTCACTCCCGAGAAAATGAAGAATGTAGCGAAAGCGGCAACACCGATGAGCATGGCAAAGGCATAATGATACAGAAACCCACTCTGGATTTTTGTTATGCGCCCGGTAAGCTGAAGCACCCGGGCGGATACACCATCGGGACCAAAGCCGTCAATGAGCCAGCCGTCACCCTTCTTCCACAGGAAATACCCCAGTGCTTTGGCTGGCCTGACAAACAGGAAGTCGTAGATCTCATCGAAATACCACTTATTGAGCAGGAACTTGTAGGCGATGGTGAAGGTTGCCGCCATATTGACCGGCACCATGGGGGCGACAATGTAAAAGTAAAAACTGAGAGCAAAGCCTGC
>CAZVAZ010000072.1:0-10278 GCA_964625235.1 uncultured Hyphomicrobiales bacterium | reverse complement strand
ACGCTCATACGATTAAGAACTGTTTTATGCGTAATTCCGGTATTGAAAATAACCCCTCAAAAATTGGTGTTCTGATTATTAATCTGGGCACACCCGATGGCACCGGTTACTGGCCGATGCGGCGGTATCTGAAAGAATTTTTGTCCGACCCCCGGGTGATTGAAACCAACCGGGTGCTGTGGTGGTTTATTCTCAATGGCATAATCCTGACAACACGGCCCACGCGCAGCGGCAAGGCCTATGCTTCAATCTGGAACAAGGAGCGCGATGAATCCCCCTTGCGCACAATTACCCGGGCCCAAAGCGATCTGCTGGGAGCATCATTGGCCGCTAAATTTCCAGACATCATCGTTGATTGGGCGATGCGCTATGGCACGCCATCTATCGCCGAAAAGATTGAAGGGTTGAGGTTCAAAGGGTGTGACAGGATTTTGCTGTTTTCGCTTTATCCCCAATACAGTGCGGCCACAATAGCGACAGCCAATGACAAGGCGTTTGATGCTTTGGCGAAGATGCGCTGGCAGCCGGCGGTGCGCACGGCACCGTCTTATGAAGCTGATCCCACATATATTTCCGCGCTGGTGCAATCGATGGAGCATTCCATTGCCGGACTGGGATGGCAGCCTGATGTGGTGCTGGCGTCTTTTCACGGGCTACCGCAATCTTATGTGGACAAGGGCGATCCTTACCAGCGCCAGTGCGAAGTAACAGTTGAGCATATGCGTAAAAAACTCGGGTGGGACGAAAAGCGCCTGCAACTGACATTTCAGTCGCGCATGGGCAGGGAACAATGGTTGCTACCCTATACCGACAAGACGCTGGAAAATCTGGCGCGCGAAGGTGTTAAAAATATTGCTGTTATCACACCGGGGTTTGCTGCGGATTGCATCGAAACTCTGGAGGAAATTGCCATGGAGGCCCGCGATATATTCCTGGAAAACGGCGGCGAAAACTTTGCCGCCATTCCCTGTTTAAACGACAGTCCTGAGGGAATAGGCGTGCTTGAAGCAGTTGTTATTCGCGAATTACAGGGCTGGATTTGAGTGTTGCAGAGTGTTTTGCGTTTAAAATCTTATAATTTCCGTCCGAATCCCTATATCAATACGAATGCAGTTTATTTTGGAGACATGAAAAATGTTCGGACCTGACGTCTTTGTCATTGTTATTGTTGCGGTTTTTGTTCTTATTATCTTTGCCGGTGTTAAAACCGTGCCGCAGGGCTACAACTATACGGTTGAACGGTTTGGTAAATATACCCGAACATTGATGCCGGGCCTGACGATTATTGTTCCCTTTATTGACCGTATTGGTGCCAAAGTGAACATGATGGAACGTGTTTATGAAGTGCCCAGCCAGGAAATCATCACCAAGGATAATGCCATGGTGATGACAGATGGTGTCGCTTATTTTCAGGTTCTTGATGCGGCCAGTGCAACGTATGAAGTCAATGATCTTGAAAATGCATTCGGCAACCTCGCCATGACCAATATTCGTACGGTTATGGGCTCGATGGATCTGGATCAGCTGCTGTCTCATCGTGATGAAATCAATACGCGTTTACTTGCCGTGGTCGATTCGGCCACTGGCGCATGGGGACTTAAAGTAACGCGAATTGAAATCAAGGATATTGCGCCGCCACGCGATCTGATTGAAGCCATGGGGCGTCAGATGAAGGCGGAACGTGAAAAGCGTGCCGTAATTCTCGAAGCAGAAGGCCAGAGACAATCTGAAATTCTGCATGCTGAAGGCGAAAAACAAAGTCAAATTCTCGCAGCCGAGGGCCGTCGCGAGGCCGCTTTTAGAGATGCTGAAGCGCGTGAGCGTGAGGCAGAGGCCGAAGCTAGAGCTACCACGGTGGTGAGTGAGGCGATTGCCACGGGCGATATTCAGGCTATCAACTATTTTGTGGCTGAAAAATATATCGGTGCGTTAAAAGATATTGCGTCTGCTGACAATTCAAAAGTTCTGATGATGCCACTGGAAGCGGCAAGTGTGATTGGAGCCATTGGCGGTATCACCGAGCTAACCAAGGCGGTTTACAATGACGGCGGCAACTCTAAAACACCATCGTCAAGTGGTCGTTCCAAATCCAGCAGTGCGGTGCCAACGACGTCATCTTGAAACTCAAAAAAGGACTGAAGCTCAATGAGTGAAATGTTCCCCTTGTTCTCCAGTCTTGGCGCCTGGAACTGGCTTGTTCTGGGTGGTGTTTTGATCGGTCTCGAAATCCTGGTCTCAGGCGTATTTCTAATCTGGTTTGGATTGGCCGCACTGATCGTTGGCGCGATTGCACTGGGAATTGATATTTCATGGCAGGTTCAGTTCATATTATTTGCAGTCCTCGCTCTGATTTCCGTGGTCCTGTCGCGCCGGTTTTTCAAAAACAATAACCAAAGCGACAAACCACTGCTAAACCAGCGCGCCGAACAAAACATCGGCCGCTCATTTGTCCTTACCAATGCCATTTTACACGGTCGCGGCAGAATTAAAATTGCGGATTCCACCTGGGCGGTCGAAGGTGAAGATTGCGCTGAAGGTACCATGGTTAAAGTTGTTGGCGTCGAAGGCTCAACGCTGAAAGTTGAGCCAGCCTAAAGCGGGAATGGATTGCTCTGGATCACCTGTTTCGAGCCGGTGTTTGAGCCGGGACCCATTAATTCCAACACATCAAATGGGTCATTATCAAGGACCTTTGGTATAAGTTCTTGGAAGATGGATACTTTTCCCGAAGCATGTGAGTATTGTGCCAACAATCACTAATGAGAGAACGCGCTTTGACTTCATATCCTGGCTTGCCCGCTGTAATCTTTGACATGGATGGCTTGCTACTGGACACTGAACGGGTTTGTTTGGATTGCTTTGTCGATACACGGCGCCTCTTTGGCTTGAGTGACAGCCCAGAGGTATTCTTGCGATGCGTAGGGTTAAGGGGCAAAGAGGCCGGCACAATTATCATAGAAAGTTTGGGGGATAGTGTCGATTATGAGGACTTCAATTCTCAATGGGACCGCAAGATAGACGCACGTCTTCACGGCGAGATTCCACGCAAGCCCGGCGCCGAAACTCTCATCCAAATACTTGCCGCAAAAGGGATATCTATGGGTGTGGCCACTTCAACGCAGACAGATCGCGCACAGGATCAACTCGGTAGATGTAATCTTCTCCGGCACTTCGAATGCGTCATCGGTGGAGACCAAGTAAAAAAGCATAAGCCTGATCCAGAGATTTATCTGAAGGTGGCGCATTATCTGCGGAGAGACATCTCAGAGTGTTTTGCATTTGAAGACAGTGACGCTGGAACTCGCGCAGCCATAGCATCTGGTGCGAAAACGGTTCAAATTCCCGATTTAACAACGCCCTCTGCGATGGTCAGAGGGCTTGGTCACCTCGTTGCACCAAACATATTGGATGGCGCAATTGGTATTGGTCTGATATCGTCGTCAGATCGTCAGAAAACCTTATAGACTCTCTATGTGGCAAGGTTCGGTTTGCCCGTAAACCGGTCGTTTGACGCCTTGGGGAACCCGCCCCAGCTTCAGGTCGATGGAATTATTTTTTCGAGGAAGTTCGTCTGGCTTTCATCAGGGAAACAAGAATGCGGCACACGCATTCGACGGTTTATTTTCTCGACGCTATAAAGCATGCAGCCAAAAGGCTGGTGCCCCTTACTTGGACATCCAACGGATTTCGTTGTAAACATCCCGACCGCTTGTTTTTGGAGGAGATGCAGCATGGTTCGATACACGGGCAGTTGCCGGTGTGGCAACGTTATAATCAGGGCGTCGGGGGACCCTTACCGGGTCGGTATCTGTCACTGTTTCGACTGCCGCAAGCATCATGGCGCCCTTTTTCACGCATCCGCAATATTCCCTCAGGATGCAGTGAGGATTTATGGCGAAACACGCGATTATGAGGGGCGGTCTTTCTGTCCTCGATGTGGCTCGCCGGTTTTTGCACGCAGCGCAGACGAAATCGAGGTGAACCTTGGATCCCTGGATGATACTGGTCAACTGATACCAACCTACGAAAGCTGGGTTATCTGTCGCGAACCCTGGTTGCCGCCATTCCCGCTGACGAAACGATACGAGCGCGACCGGGACGACGCGGGGCGCGTTGAGGAGTAGGTTACCGTCTGGCTTTCATCAGGGAAGCAAGGATTGAACCTGCCGTAACCAGAATGCCCAGGGCGATCAGGCCCAGGGCTGCCATTATCATGAATGCTGCCGGGAGACCGCTTAGGCCACCACCGCTGTATCCGGCATAAGAGGGCATCAGGTAGACGGCGTAGATGTATAGAGCAATGCCGCACAGGGCTGCGATAAGACCGAGGATGGATATTTTACTGCTGGTTTTCATTGGCGTTTTACTATTGGTTTTGCACGATAACATACACCGTCATACCGGCGAAAGCCGGCATCCAGGCGGCTGGGTATGAGCTTGGAGCGCTGGATACCGGCTTTCGCCGGTATGACGGGGAGGTGGACTAATCCTCACCGCCACTGGCGTTAATCAGGCTGCAACATGAACTCCCTAATCGGCATAAGTCAACCTCACGCCCACTGAATTTACGTCATAATCAGCGCCTGCGGTGCTGCTGTCAAATTTCTGGTAGCGGTATCTCGCACCTAATGTCATGTTGCGGCCGAGAGTGTAGTCGATGCCAAATGACAGATTGTAGGTTGTCTCGTTGAGTGAAATCTCGTTGAAATCTTCAAAATCAATTGCGGCGCGGGCATTCAGGTCAATGTTTTCGCGCCAGGCATGGGTGACACCGACAGAGGCTGTGCGCCTGATTGAACCGGACGATCCGCTGAGCGTTGTCTGGCCGAGGTCGGTTGATAGATTGGTGGTGACAACTGTCAGCTGGCTCGGTGTCCAGGTGAAAGCGGCATTGGCCACCAGGGCATCAACATCACTGAAACTCGCGTCCTCAAACATGGCCTGGCGGTAGCCGACGGAGAATTCTCCATTTAAGAGACCGGAAAACTCAACGGTGACACCGGCGTTTGCGCCATAGCTTTGCGATCCGCGAATATCACCATTGTTATCAACCTGACGGTCAAAGACGGTTTTGGCATATGTCAGTTCGGAAAACACGCCAAGGCGCGGTGAGACATCATATCCCACTCTTAAACTCGTGTCGGCTTCGTAATTGTTCCGGTCGGAATTATCCTCGACAGTGTCATTGGAAAGCGGCGTGTCATCAAATTCATTTGACTGAAATCCACCGCGCAATCTAACCGACACTCGATTAAAGCGTTTATTGAGTGCGGCACTGGCATTGAAGCGGTAAATATCGGTCGGGCTGGTGGCATTGGCATTGAGGTCAACCGAGCCGCGCGCTTCCTGATCAAGGATAAACTCGGTTCTTAAATCCAGCGTGGTGTCGCGTCTGATGTCAATACGAAGCTGGCCCTGAGTATTCAGGGTGACCGTATCTTCGGAAGGGTTTTTTTCGAAAAACGTGCGCGCGCTGTCAAGGCTGAGCCGCAGCGAATGACGCACCCAGTCGCTTTGAAGGGCGAGAGACGTATTCAGGGTGTAAATTCTGTCACTGCGTTTGTTGGTTGAACTGGCAAAAACATTATCGGTATAATCTGCACCGGCCTCATAAAGACTGGTCAGCACAAAGGATCGCAGCCTGAGACCACGACCACCGTCAATTGCGCTCGGGTTAGGCACCGGGTTGCTTTCTTCGGCGCGGGGAGGGACAATCTGCGCAAGGTTTTCAGCGGCGTCTTCAGCAGCAACTTCGTCGGCAACGCTTTCCGGTGGCGGGGGGACGGGCTGGTTTTCAGCCAAAACCACACCGGACACACTTTCCTGCGCCTGGGCATAGCTCAGGAGGCCTGCGGCACAGATTGCCCCGCAAATCGCCCATTTTGCCACCCGTTGTTTTGTCGGCATACCACGCTACCACTTACAAAAACCGGGCCAGGCCCGCACAGATTCCGAAAAGCCAAATATAAACCGGCCTGGAACTTTGACGAAAGTTAAACAATTATGGTTAAAAACTGGTGTATAAACGCTTATGGATTTGAGGATTTACCCCTTGTGTTTGCGGTCAAAAAAGCGTTATTGAACCAGCAGTTTTTAAATAATTTTTTTGCAAGAAATCATCCATGCCGCAGGGACAAAAACCCACAACATCTTCAACAATGATAGAGACCGCCTGCCGGACGGTTGAACTCGAAGCTTACGGGTTGGCGCAGCTTGCCAAAGCTCTCGCAGATGGCCTGGGCCGGAATTTTGAAAAAGCTATTGTGTTAATAGAAAAAGCCCAAGGTCGCGTGATTATTTCAGGAATGGGAAAAAGCGGTCATATTGGCCGCAAAATAGCCTCAACGCTGGCTTCAACCGGCACGCCGGCAATGTTTTTGCATGCCGGTGAAGCCAGCCATGGCGATCTGGGCATGATCACCGAAGACGATGTTATTGTCGCCCTGTCGTGGTCGGGTGAAACCGCCGAACTCACCGGCATTGTCACCTATGCCACGCGTTTTGGCATTCCGTTGATTTCAATTACCTCAGGTGTTGACAGCACACTCGCCAAAGCCTCAAGCGTCGCCTTGTGCCTGCCAAAATGCGATGAGGCCTGCCCCAATGGTCTGGCCCCGACCACCTCAACCACCATGCAGCTGACCATGGGGGACGCTTTGGCGACCACGCTGTTGGACCGACGTGGCTTTACGCCGAGTGATTTCCAGACCTTTCACCCCGGTGGCAAGCTTGGGGCCGGCCTGAAAAAAGTCCGCGATATCATGCACACCGACAAGCATCTGCCATTGGCTGGTGAAAAGACCAAAATGTCGGAAGCTCTGGTGATTATGACCGACAAGGCCATGGGGTGTCTGGGTGTTGTCAATTCAACCGGTGACCTCATCGGGGTTATTACCGATGGTGACTTGCGCCGTCACATGTCCGAAAACCTGCTTGGCAAATCGGTCGAAGACCTCATGACCCGCAATCCAAAAACCATTAATCCCGATGAACTGGCCTCAACAGCAATTGAACTCATCAATTCTTCCGCCATCTCTAACCTTTTTGTCGTCGAAGATAAAAAACCCATAGGCATACTCCACCTCCTCGACCTCTATCGCATTGGGGTGGTTTAGGGGGATGCTTTCGTTAACGGTATAGATTTCCGTATCATCGTTCTCCCTGCCGGAAGGGGTTTGTAACCCCTTCCGGCAGGGAGAATACCAGAAATGCGGCTATTGTGAAACAGGTCTAGAAATTCTTGGGATCACACAACATCAACTTCGGGTGACTCATCTGTCTGCGCTGAAATTTTTATCGTTAAATACAGGTTGCGAGTAACGACGCATGGGCAATTCTTCATCAATCCAACCAAAACCCTCACCATTACCACTCATCCCCTGTATAACGTTGAAGACTTGGGTATAGCCAAGATCGGCCAATTTTTTTTGCATTTTGAGTGATCTGCCACCAATAGCGCAAATCAACGCGATTGGCTTTGATTTTACTCCATGGGTAATTTTAGCAATTCCTCTTGTAAATCCCAATCCGTGCATACTAATCAACCTGGCATTTAACGCAACGCCGGTCTGTTGCCATTCGCTTGGTCGACGAATGTCGATCAAAAGGATTTCGTTGTTTGATGTTCGATTCGCAACATCGACGACACTGATGGAATGGTTTTCTCCGGCCCAAACCAAATAATTGAAAGATTGGGAAGCAAGAAATATGAATGTGTAGATGTAAAGAATTTTCATGATTAATTTTTGTTAAAACAGACTCCAAGTCAATATTGATTTGGCTCGATACTTCATACCCATCACAGCTATTTCACAAAGGCCGGGACATAGCGCATATTACGGCTGTGGTAATACTCGTAGTTTCCGTTGGATTTGCGGTAGAACGTGTATCTGGTCGTTAGGCCTATGATTACTCCTTTGGAGGTGAGTTTGTATTTCCATGGTCCCCTAGCTTTGGTGCCCTGCCTATAGGTATAGGTACCATTGCGCTTGAAGTAGAAAGTGCCAGAGGGACTGCGCCAGTGTTTCTCAATGAATAACTCCTGCACTTCGGTTTTGGTCAGTTGGGTTCGAGCCTGGGCAGTTGAAACCAGACTGGCAACTATGAATATGAACGTCACAAAACTAGCGAGGTGTTTTCTCACATTATTTCCTTCATATTGGAATTGCAGAAGTGGTTGTGATGCTGCCCCGCATTGAATTTAGCACTAATAGACTCGATCCACAATAGTGGCCTGAATTTCCAGGCGCAGTTCCCCCATACCCATTCTTTGACTTGTCACCAGCCGCATTCAGGCATAATCTCAATCTAAACTGAGCTTCTGTGCCGATCACCAAAATGTGGCAGCGCTTTCGTCTTCTCATCTGCGTCTCTCACACCTTGAACGCATGTAAAATCAAAAGGAAACTTCCATGCCAACCATCAACCGATTTGCTGATTTTCATGATGAGATTACTGCCTGGCGCCGTGATATGCATGAGCATCCTGAGCTTTTGTATGAGGTTCATCGTACTGCCGGTCTGGTTGAGGATAAACTCAAGGAGTTTGGTGTTGATGAGGTTGCTACCGGGATTGGCCGCACTGGCGTGGTGGGGGTGATCAAGGGGCGCACTGACAGTGGTCGGGTGATTGGTCTGCGTGCGGACATGGACGCCTTGCCCATCCACGAGATGACCAACCGCGACTATGCCTCCAAAACCGATGGTGTCATGCATGCCTGTGGTCATGATGGCCATACGGCCATGTTGCTGGGGGCGGCTAAATATCTGGCTGAGACGCGTAATTTTGATGGCACGGCGGTGATTATTTTCCAGCCTGCCGAAGAAGGCGGTGCTGGTGGCAAGGCTATGGTTGATGATGGTCTTATTGAGAATTTTAAAATTGATGAAATCTACGGCATGCATAATATGCCGGGTATTCCGGCGGGTGAATTTGCTATCCGCAAAGGTGCGATGATGGCGGCAACGGATACGTTTTCAATCGAGATTGAGGGCAAAGGGGCCCATGCTGCTATGCCGCACAATGGTATTGACCCCATTCTAGTTGGCGCCAATATGGTGCAGGCACTGCAATCGATTGCTTCACGAACAATTGATCCGCTTGGCTCGGTTGTGGTTTCGGTCACTACATTTCATGGTGGGGACGCTTTTAATGTCATTCCCCAGACCGTGAAGCTTACCGGCACCGTGCGCACATTGTCGGCTGACATTCGTGATATCGCTGAAAAACGTTTGAGGGAAATTGTCGAAAACACAGCTGCTGTATATGGCGCGCAGGCTAAAGTCCATTACGACAGAGGCTATCCCACCACCGATAATCACTCGAAACAAACGGATTTTGCCGTTGAAGTTGCGCGTGAAGTTGTCGGTCATGATCGCGTTGAGCCCAACACGCCGCCGCTGATGGGGGGTGAAGATTTCTCATTTATGCTCAATGCCTGTCCCGGCGCTTATATATTTGTCGGCCAGGGTGACACCGCCGGGGTGCATCATCCTGAATATGACTTTAATGATGAAATCATTCCTATCGGGTGTTCATACTGGGCAAAAATTGTTGAAACGGCGATGCCCCTGGAAAAATAATATAAACATCTCGTTCACCATTTTACCTTACACGTTGTTTAGAATTTGACAGGCGGGCAACAGTGTTTGCCCATTGTATAGCGTAGTAAGGGGCCCCCATGTCGATAATGAATATCATCACCGAACCCAAACGCGGACTGGTCCGTGGATTCGTCTTCGCACTTTTTGCCCTGACTCTGTCAGGGTGCGCGGTAGGTTCGGTTGCCGGTGCAGCTGTAAGTCTTGTGTCGGGCACTGTGACGGCGGCAGCAGACGTTACCTCCAGTGTTGTCGGCGGCGTGGCTGACGCGGTAATACCTGACAGTGATAGCGAAACATCAGATTAATTTTTGCGACATATTGTAACAGCTGATTTATTTCAATAAGATACGTTCGTGAAATAAAATTCTACGGCAATGAATCAATATGAGTGTAACGCCTGCGTCAGTCGATATTTTTATCATCGGTGGTGGCATCAATGGTGCCGCTGTTGCCCGCGATGGCGTTGGTCGCGGCTTCAGCGTCATGCTGGCCGAAGCTGAAGATTATGCCAGTGCGACATCATCATCATCTTCCAAGCTTATTCATGGCGGCTTGCGCTATCTCGAAACCTATGAATTCGGGCTGGTGCGCGAAAGTCTGCATGAGCGCGAAACCATGCTGAAAATTGCCCCGCATATCTGTTTTCCCTTACGCTTTTTGGTGCCGATAACGCGCA
>CAZVAZ010000071.1:0-10389 GCA_964625235.1 uncultured Hyphomicrobiales bacterium | reverse complement strand
GCCCAGCGTATCTCGCGTCTGGTCTATGATTGTAATCGCCCGCCCGATGCTGAAAGTGCCATGCCGGCAAAAAGTGAGATTTTTGATGTTCCCGGTAATGTCGGCCTGTCTCAGTCTGAGCGTCAGGCACGAATTGATCAGTATTACCTGCCGTTCCAGCAAACCTTGTCGGCTCAGATTGACAGCCATTCGACCCGCATCGTGCCACCTGCATTGATAACCATTCATTCGTTTACGCCAAACTATCATGGCATCGCGCGCAATCTGGATATTGGAATTTTACACGATAGCGACAGCCGCTTTGCCGATGAGCTTTTAATCAGCCTGGCTAACGAAAAGCAATTTGTTGTCGCCCGCAATCAACCCTATGGACCTGCTGATGGCGTCACACACACGCTCGTGCAGCACGCCGTGTCACGCGGGCTGTTGAATGTAATGATTGAGATACGTAACGACATTATAAACACGCCGGAAAGCCAGCGCAAAATGGGTGAAATGCTGGCGCATCATCTATCCGGCGTTGTCGAAAAAATGAAAGCGGCAGTCAGCCAAAAGGGACATTAAATGAGACAGTCTGAATGCCGGAAATAATAAGAAAATATGTCAAGTCGGTGGATGCCGTTAATCGGGTAGTGGGATTATTTGCCATGTACCTGATTTTCGTCATGATGGGGATATTGTTTTATTCCTCCGTATCAAAAACATTCTTTCTGCCGTCTTTGTGGACGCTGGAATTGGCTCAATTCACCATGGCTGCTTATTACCTGCTCGGCGGCGGTTATTCCATGCAGAAGAATTCTCATGTGCGCATGGACCTGTTTTATGGCAACTGGTCGCCTAAAACCAAAGCCATCACCGATTCATTCACCGTCATCGCCTTGATAATCTATCTGTTGTTTCTGCTCTATGGTGCGTATTCCAGCACCGCTTATTCCCTGAAATACGGTGAGGTGAGCAATTCTGCCTGGGCACCTTACCTTGCACCGGTCAAAATTGTCATGGCCATTGGTATTTTCCTGATGCTGCTTCAGGCCATAGCGGCGTTTTTCAAAAGCGTGGCGCTGGCGACGGACAGGGAAATATCATGAGTTACGAAATGATTGCCGTGTTGATGTTCTCATCAATGATGTTGATGTTGATGACCGGCCAGCGGGTGTTTGGTGCCATCGGCTTCGTCGCCGTTATTGCAGCCTTCTTCCTGTGGGGAGATGGTGGTTCTGAACTGGGTTTCAGCGCGGCGATGAAACTGTACAAATGGTATCCGTTGCTAACCCTGCCATTGTTTGTGTTTATGGGCTACATGCTGTCGGAATCGGGCATTGCGGATGATTTGTACCGCATGTTTCATGTGTGGATGGGCCCGCTGGATGGCGGCCTCGCCATCGGCACCATCGGCCTTATGGTCCTGGTGTCTGCCATGAACGGCCTCAGTGTTGCGGGCATGGCAATTGGTGCCAGCATAGCCTTGCCGGAGTTGTTGCGCCGCGGCTATGACAAAATAATGGTCACCGGTGTCATACAGGCAGGCAGCTCGCTTGGCATATTAGTGCCGCCAAGTGTTGTGCTGGTGCTCTATGCCATGATTGCCCGCCAGCCGGTAACCAAGCTTTGGCTGGCCGGTGTATTCCCCGGCCTGATGATGGCAGCCCTTTTCGTTCTCTACATTGCCATTCGCTGTAAGATAAACCCGTCACTGGGCCCGGCCCTGCCCAAAGAAGAGCGCAATGTTCCCTTAGGCGAAAAAATTGCCCTGCTCAGTGCTGGTCTGGTGCCGCTGTTTATTTTCTTTTCGATGACGTATCTGTTTTTCACCGGCGTTACCAGCCTGGTCGAAAGTGCAGCTTTTGGTGCGGTGGCCTCGATGATTGCAGCTCTCGTGCGGCGGCGGCTGACGTTCCCGGTAATTCACAGAACAGTTGAAAAAACCATGATGATTTCAGCCATGTTCATGTGGATCATTCTGGCGGCCCTGGCCTTTGGTTCTGTGTTTGACGGCCTTGGCGCTGTTAATGCCATCGAAAAGTTTTTCCTGTCTGACCTCGGGCTCACCCCGTGGCAGATTTTGATTTTGATGCAGCTTTCTTTTTTGTTAATGGGCATGTTTCTCGACGATACCGCCATGCTGGTTATTGTCGCCCCGCTCTATGTGCCTCTGGTCAAGGTGTTAGGGTTTGATCTGGTCTGGTATGGTGTGCTCTACACCATCACCTGCCAGATTGCCTATATGACGCCACCCTTTGGCTATAACCTGTTTTTGATGCGGGCAATGGCACCGCCGGAAATAACGATTTCAGATATTTATCGATCCATTATCCCTTTTGTCGGCGTCATGATGCTGGCGCTGGTGCTGGTGATGGTGTTTCCGCAAATCGCATTGTGGCTGCCAAACTGGTATTATGCACAATAGGTTTTTGTTCGATGTTGAAAGTAAAGAATGACAGGGCACTGAATTTGAAATGACAGGGTTCTTCTGCTTGTTGAAGAACTTGAAAACCGGCACACCGTGGCCCGAACGGCGTGCCAAACATGGGAGAGTAAAATGACTAACAGACGCGACTTTCTAAAAAAAGCAGGAGCGGCAACCACCGCTGCGGTGGGGGCAACAACACTTGCTGCACCAGCCGTTCTGGGACAAAGCAAAATCACCTGGCGTTTGCAGACCTATGCGGGTCCGGCATTGGCAGAGCATGTTATCAAACCGGCGATTGACGCTTTTAACAAAGTGGCCAATGGCGAGATGGAAATTAAACTTTTCACAGCTGATCAGTTGGTGCCTACGGGCGAGTTATTCCGCGCCATGCAAAAAGGTACGATTGATGCAGTGCAAAGCGATGAAGATTCCATGGCAGCACCTGTTGATGTCGGCATTTTCGGCGGCTACTTCCCGTTTGCCACGCGTTACAGTCTTGATGTGCCGGTATTGTTTGAACAATACGGCCTGAAAGAAATCTGGGAAGAAGCCTATGCTGAGGTCGAGAACGTCACCTGGCTAAGTGCGGGTTCGTGGGATCCGTGTCATCTCAATACCAAAAAGCCTATCCGCAGCCTTGAAGACCTCAAAGGCCTGCGCCTCTACACTTTCCCGACAGCGGGCAAGTTCCTGACCCAGTTCGGTGTCATCCCCGTAAGCATCCCTTACGAAGATGCTGAAGTAGCCGTCCAGACCGGTGAACTTGACGGCATGGCATGGTCAGGCATCACCGAAGATTACACCGTGGGTTGGGCAGATGTTACCAACTACTTCCTCACCAACAACATCACCGGTGCCTGGATTGGCTCGTTCTTTGCCAATTCAGAACGCTGGAATGAAGTGCCGCCACATCTGCAGCAGTTGTTCAGGGTGTGCATGGATTCATCCCACTACTATCGCCAGCACTGGTATTGGGGCGGTGAAGCCAAGCTTCGCACCTTAACCAAAGAGCAGGGCCGCAAGCTTGAACTGACCACAATCCCGGCTGAAGAATGGGCGACAGTTGAAAAAGCCGCCGCCAAATACTGGGACACAATCGCTGAAAAGAGCGAAAGAAGTGCCAAGGTCGTGAAAATTCTCAGAGAATATTCCGACGTAATGAGCAAAGCCGGCGCACCATACCGCTACTCATAAGCGCCAGCGATAAAGCTACAAATACGAAAGCCCGGAGAGAAATCTCCGGGCTTTTTTTGTCAAACAGAGCACGGATCAAATTAATTATACCAGTGGCGGTAAGGTTTAATCGACCTTCCCGTCATACCGGCGAAAGCCGGTATGACGTGTGTTTGCTGTCGCTCAAACGCCAACGCCTTTGGTATTAAAGTTGATCCTGATTAATCTGATCCCGTTCCAGAATTCTCACTCATCCTCACCAATCCGGCCGCTGCGCAACCGCTTGACCCCGCCGCGTTTTGTCTTCGTATCCAGTCGGCGTTTTTTAACGCCTTTGCTGGGGCGGGTTGCTATGCGGTATTTGGGCTGGTGGGCGGCCTCACGGATCATCTCCACCAGACGGTTTTGGGCGTCCCGGCGGTTGGCTTCCTGGGTGCGGTGGCGGTTGGCGGTTATGACGATGATGCCGTCTTTGGTGAGTTTTGAGCCGGCGATTTTCTCCAGGCGTGAACATACCCGTGCAGGCAACGATTGCGTATTGCGCACATCAAACCTCAGTTGCACCGCACTTGATACCTTGTTGACGTTTTGCCCGCCGGGGCCGCTGGCGCGGATGAATGTTTCGACCAGTTCGTCTGGATGCAGGAATAAGGTATCGTTGATTTTAATCATGGCGCTGGAAATCGCGTTGGAGGGTCTCCTGGCTGCCATCTGGGATATTTGTCCATGATGGCGCTAAAGCGGTCTGATATGAGAAAGTTATCCAGCCAGCGCAATAAATGCGGCCAGTTTTGCGCATCAAACCAGTCGCGGTCCACATTGGCAAACTGACGCACAAAAGGTGCAATGGCCATGTCGGCAAGGGTGGTTTTGTCACCAAAAAGATAAGATGAGTTTAGCAGCCGATTATCGAGTTCTTGCAGAAAAACAGCAGCCTTCGCCCGTTCGGCCAGACCATCGGCACCCTCGTACCGGGTAGCGTATTTATAGCGATCCAACGCTGTTTTGAAATCACTATCAGCCGCCCCGATCAACTCCAGCATATCCTCCAGCGAGCCCTGCTCAGGCGCAAGCCAGCCTTCCGGGTCATGGTGCGATAAAGCCCAGATCATGATATCCAGGCTTTCATCAATCACCTCGCCATCAACTGTTTCAAGCGTTGGCACAGTGGCCGATGGTGAGGTCTGCAAAAATTCCTCCGCCTTGTCGCGCAACACAACCTCGCGCAACTCGCAACCCTGACGACTTGAGGCGACAGCCAGCCGTGCGCGCATGGCATAGGGGCAGCGCCGGAACGAATACAGAATGGGCAGATCAGAAACACGCATAATCATGCGCTTGTACGCGCTCCTTAAAGCGTCTGCAAGCAGCGACTATTGCTGTATCTCCGGCAGATGGCCGGTTTTTACATAAATCGTGCACCCTTGAGTGGTAAAGGGCGTGTGTGAACTCCCCGGCGGGCTGCGCAACCATGTCCCTTTGGGGTATGTCCCGTGTTCATCTTCAAATGTTCCCTCCAACACCAGAATTTCCTCGCCGCCGACGTGCACATGAGGCTGAAACACCGTGCCGGGTTGCCACCGTACCAGGGCAATATTCTCAGCGCCGTACCGGTGCAGCGGCATCACTTCAAGACCGTCAACAAGACCGGGAAGCCAGGGTGCGCTTTTTGTATCTATACGGATGAAATCCTGATCTTCAGGTTCCATTTGCTGAAGCTTGACAAATATGGTGCACCCGCCTTCGCTGAAAGGAGAATGTTTTGAGTTCACGGGATTGCGCACATATGTGCCGGTTTTATAATCCCCGTGCTCGTCAGAAAACGTGCCCTCAAGAACAATGAATTCCTCGCCCCCGCCATGGGTGTGAGCAGAAAACCGGCTGCCGGGTTCATAACGCACAATGGTCGTTGCCCGGCTGGCATACTCGCCACCAATGCGCTCCAGCATCCGCCGTTCAACTCCGGCAAGAGGTGAGGCCACCCAGGGTTCATCATGAGATTGAACGACGGCCTTTTTTGAAAAATCCGAGTTTATTTGCAATTTTTTCTTCCCTTAGAATGGTTGGGTGCCGGGTAAGCAACAACAATTGAGTGAATGGGAATGGCCAATTTCATATAGCCACATAGCAGTTTTTATACTATATATCTAGTAGTAGATAGATAAAATGAAATATCCTTCAAGAGGAAATCATGCCGCGATTAAATGATGCCCGATCAAAAATATTGCAAACAGCGCAGCTTCTTGCGCAAAACAGAGGGTTTGGTGGTTTTAGCTTTCGCGATATAGCTGATGAAATTGGCATCAAGTCTGCCAGCATTCACTATCACTTCCCCACAAAAGATGACCTCATCATTGAATTGTCGCGCCGCTACCGCGAGATGTTCTTTCAACAACTGGAGGAACTTACCAGGGACGCGACCGGGCCTGATGACAGAATAAAAACCCTGATCGGGATATTTGAAACTGTTTTGATTGAAGAAAATCGTATGTGCCTGTGCGGTATGCTTGCAGCGGACGCAGAACTTTTATCCGATGAAGCGCGCTGCGAAGTCACGCGGTTTTACGATAATAACATTGACTGGTTAAGCCGGGAATGGGAAAAACTGGGCCATGAAAAACCCCGCCATATGGCCGTCGATACATTTGTCAGGCTTGAAGGCGCAATGCTGATCTCGCGGATTTCCGCTTCAACAGAACCGTTTGAGGTGATCAAATCAGCAATAGAAAATGCGCTTTTCTCAGACGGCGATTGAGGCTTCGGCGCTGCGACCCGTAAGCGCGTTTCTTGAGCGTTTGAAAAGTGCTGCTATAACATCCACGCTCCGGCGCACAGCGGGTTCTCTCAACACATCGCGATGAACAATCAGGTTCTCGATCGAATGGAAGACTTCTCGCTCGCCCGAAATCCGTACCAGATCGTTTGAAGCATCGGCAAAGAAACACGGTAAAACTGCCAGACCCGCACCGGCCTTGCAGGCATCATGCATGCTGGTCATGGTGTTAAATCTGATTTTTGGCGGGCGCTTCACATTCATATCCAGCCATTTTTTCTGCTCCGGATACCACAAGCGGTCCGGGGCCAGTCCAATCCATTCGCAGTTGGAAAATCGCGCCGGCGTTAAAGCATCTTGATGTTTGCGGACATAATCAGTTGAGCCATACAAAGCATAGGACATCATACCCAGACGCCGGACAATCAGGGTTTCGCTGTCAGGCAGGCACGAGCGCAATTGAATATCGGTTTCGCGCAAAGTGTGGTTCAAATGCACATGGTTTTCGCAAATCTCAATCTCGATACCGTCCAGTTGCGACAATAATTCAGACATATGCAGGGTTAAAAAGCGCGCACGGACCTCATCGACATCTATCCGCACCACCCCCATCGCCAGGTTTGCCAGATCGGGTTGGGCACGGGCAACAGCATCAGCAGCATTGCGCATGTCCCGGGCCAGGGGGATCAGTTTTTCACCGGCGCGCGTGGGACGAAGGCCTTGAGGTGTGCGATCAAACAATCTGGCACCAACAGTTGCTTCAAGTTGACGTAATCGCCGGGAAATTTGCGGCTGGCTGATTTTCAACTTCCTGGCCGCCCCGGTAAGGCTACCGGCCGCAGCGGCAGCTTCAAACAGCTGGATATCATCCCAATTCATTTTTGCATGTCTTTCGAGTTTATTATGCATAATTACATGCCATACATACCATTTTTCACCCTCGCCAGCAAGGTTCGGCGGGCATAGATTACTGTCAATCTCAACTTCCAGGAATTATGGTCTCAGACAAATGCCTGAAATAAAAAACAATGTTTTGAAAGGGGTGCTTTTTTCTCTTCTGGGCACAGCGCTGTTTACACCGATATTTGCTGCGGGCAAGTTTGCCGGCGGGGAAGTTCCGGCGATTGTTATCGTTTTCATACGATACATGAGCGGATTTTTGACGGTTTTGACCGTTGTATTACTGTCGCGGATGCGGGTTTCCTCACTGAAATCTCCGCGCCCCGGTCTGCATTTTCTACGGGCAATTCTGGGCATAGGCGGTGGTGCGGGCGCAATCCAGGCTGCCATATACATGCCGATTGCAGACGCCACGGCCATCGGGTTGACGCAAGGATTAATGGTTGTGGCTTTGGCGGCGATCATCTTGCGTGAACGCGTTACGCCGGGACACTGGTTTGCCGGCAGCTTGTGCGCGTTGGGTGCCTATGTGGTAATTTCAGGCTCCTTATCCCTGGACAGCCTGAAATTTGCGCCCGTTGAAGGAATAATTGCAGCCCTTGCCGGGGCGCTGTTTATAGCACTGGAAGCCTTGACAATTAAAATTCTTGCCCGCAGTGAAAACGCCCTTGGCGTCTTGTTATATGTCAACGGTTTTGCCAGTCTGATTTTACTGGGGCCGGTATTCTATATGATACAGGATGCAGAAATACCTGCAATGGTGCTGGCACCCTTTGCCATTCTCGGGCCTCTGGCCATTGTCGCCCAGTTCTGTAATATCAAAGCCTACCGCCTGGCCGATGTGGTCATCCTCGGGCCTGTCAACTATAGCTGGATAATATTCGCCACAATAATTGGTGTGCTGGTGTTTGATGAAATTCCCGATATGCGCCTGTTCATCGGGGCGGCACTTATCGTAGCTGGCGGCATCTGGCTCATTCGGCTGTCTTCCCGCCACAATGTTATTTCTCTAAAGAGGGAAAATCATAAAGCTGCGCTGGATTGTCGACCAGAATTTTAGTGCGCAAGCTTTTACCCGGCACCCAAACGGACAAAAGATCAAGCAGATCACCATCATTGGGAACCGGGATATCCAGGTGAGGGTGGGGCCAGTCCGTTGCCCACACACATCTGTCGGGATTGGCGTTGGCCAAAGCTTCGGCATAAGGTGCAACGTCACTGTAGGGAACATCCTTTTGAGCACTCAGGCGATAGGCACCGCAAAGCTTGACCCAGCACTTTCCTGTCTCCAGTAAAGCCAGCAGGTCCTGAAAATGCCGGTTTGAAACACCGCCAGCGCACCCCATAAATCCCATATGGTCAATCACCACCGCCACTGGCAACGCGCTCAATTGCCGCCTGAAATCAGGAAACCGGCTGAGGTTGACAAAGAGTTGCAGGTGCCAGTTCAGGCGTTGAATTTTTTCAACAACCTTGCGCAGGTAATCCATATCCAGTGTGTGATCATAAGCCTGATTTATCCGCACACCTCGAATGCCAATGTCGTGCATGTGATCGAGTTCACTATCGCTTATCCTGGCTGGATCAATCACAACCACGCCTCTGAAGATTTCCGGCGCAGTTTTAATCGCCGCCAGTGTGGCGCGATTATCAAAGCCATAGACACTTGGCTGAACAATAACGCCGCGCGAAAGCCCAAGTGTTGCCAGCATATGGCGGTAGGCTTCAAGAGAGGCATCGGGTGGTGTGTATTTTCTTTGCGCGCTGTATGGATATTGATCCACAGGCCCAAAGATATGGGCATGGCAATCACACGCACCGGGCGGCGGCGGATCCTTTGGTATATGAGGGTTTGGATTGGCACCGGCACAGTAACTGGACATGGTTTTAATCAGCGTCTTCTGTTGCCCATTTCAGGGTTGCCGCTGTGTCTTCTTCGCGCGCATCGACCCATGTACCGCCTGCATCATTTTCTTCAAGTTTCCAGAAAGGAGCCTTGGTCTTGAGCCAGTCCATCAGGTATTCGCAGGCTTCAAACGCCGCTTTTCGATGGGCGGATGCGGTAATCACCAGCACAATACCCTCGCCGGGCAAAAGCCTGCCGTAGCGGTGAATAATCAATGACGCTTCCAGCGGCCAGCGATTGTTTGCCTGGCGCTCAATGTCGGCCAATGCCTGTTCGGTCATGCCGGGATAATGTTCGAGTGTCATCGAATTGATAGCCTCCCCGCCGGACATTTCGCGCACGGTGCCAACAAACGAAACAACGCCGCCAACCGACGTATTGCCGCTGGTCAATTTGGCAATTTCTTCACCGACATCGAAGGGTTCCACTTGCACTTTAATCATGGGAAATACCGTTAGTTTTTGAGTGTCTTACTTTTGAAAGGCTGGCCAATAGGCCTGAAGCGTTTGCCCTCGCGCCACAGTACCGGTGGAATAAACCTGCCCGACCATAATCCCAAGCGCTGGATTTGTGCAGAATATCCAGCGGTTACATAACGCCGGGTTTGTTTCGATACGGGCATGGCCATACCGGCTCCAATGATGGCTGAGTTGAGATTGACGTTTTCATAGTTGTAACAATGTGCCTGCAGCGGGTCGTCCCGCGTGGTTATGACGGGCTCGACAATGTCACAGCGCACCGGTTTTTTTGCAATAAGCCGGGCAAGAATAACACCGGCGCGCTCACCACACGGCCACGCTACTCTATAAATCCGACATTGCTGCTCAATTTCAGGAGCATCGACGCCAAAAAGATCGATGAGTTTTCCGTCCATTTTAAGTGTATCACCATCCACAACCTCAGCCGGCCCGCGCACCTCTCCAACCTCGGCACTTAACACTGGCCCGGCAGCCATGGTCAGCCACACCCCCAGGTTAAGCATTCCAGATATGGACGAAAAATTACCGATCATAGTCAATGACTATAGCGGATGCGCACAAAACCACAACAATACTCGCAGTTTTAGCTGCGCGGCGGGCGAAACAGATAGATGATAATCCACACCGGTATAATGATGATTGAACCAAGCATGATATTCGGCAGCGCCCAGCTCAGACCCTTTTGCAGCCACTGAAAAACCCTGTCCGGTGTCACGCCCACATCATTGAGCACCTGTTCGGCGGTGAT
>CAZVAZ010000070.1:0-10407 GCA_964625235.1 uncultured Hyphomicrobiales bacterium | reverse complement strand
GTTATCTGCGCATAAATGGAAAATGGCAGGACCATCTCTTGTTTGGCCTGATTGCGGATGATATGAACAGTTGAATGCGGGAAATCGGACAGGATGGATATGTGGCCGTTCCTGTTTTAACTGAGGCTTCTTTAAAAGGTATTGAACGATAAATACATCTTTGTATCATTACCGCGTAATCTTCACCTGTGCGATTATGGCGATCAGCATATTGTTCGGGTCTGCTATTGCTCACGCTCAGGAAGTTATATCCCTGCCGGTGGCCAACGACGCGATAAATCTGTCCTCCGTCGGCCAGCGCTATGAAAGCGTCAATCCCAACCTGCAGATAGAAGTTCTAAGTGCTGATGCAACCCAGCGTGAGCAACTTTCCGTTTCCGGTCTGAGCCAGCGTACGCCTTACAGATGGTTGACCTTTACCCTCGCCAACACCACCGGCGAAACCATAAAGCCGCTGATTGTCGTTCCCCAGCGGGGCTTTGTAGGGACAGGGCTGATCTGGCCACTCATTGGTGGCCAAACCGTATTGAGCATAACAGCGTCTTCTGGTGCAGAACCAGAGCGGGTACTGGGCCGCCCGGGCGTTTTTCGATTGAGCGTCGAATCGCAGCGGGTTGTAACTTACGTGGTGGAAATCAACGGCAACTGGCCGCCCCGATTGGGCCTTTGGAACGAAAGAGCCTATAAGTTCCACCTGGAAAATCGATCGCTTTATCGCGGGTTTCTTCTCGGCCTGATCGGGCTGATCGCATTATACCTCACTATTCTGTTTTTTGTTTCGCGTCAGATGGCATATCTTTCCGGCGCCCTTTTATCAATTGCCGGAACACTTTTGTTACTCCTGGAATTCGGCTTTTTTTCCCAGGAATATTTTTCCTCACCCATGACATCGGTAAAACTGCGCAGCGCCACAGAGGCTTTGATGGCATTGGGCGTTTTTGCTTTTTTTCATACGTTTTTGTTGCTGCGTCATCGCATGCCTCTCGTGGGGTATCTGAACATTTTCCTGATTTTCGCCATGGCAACTCTGGTGCCTTATGCGTTTTTCCAGCCATATTACGCCGCCGGACTGGCGCGGATCAGTTTTGGTGGCGGCGTTTTATTTGGCGGTATGATCATTCTGTATCTCAGCATCCATCGTAACCCGAGGGCACTGGCTGTCCTGCCTGCATGGATGATACTTGTCGGCTGGACACTCTTTGTCGCCAGCGCCATCGTCGGCTGGATTTCCCACCCGCTGCTGTCGCCAGTCATTGCCGCAGGCCTGATACTGGCCTTGTTGTTACTGGCTTTTGTTGTTACCCAGTTTGCCGTTGGCACGCGCATGACAAAGGATAGCTCGGGACGCGACGCCCTGGCTCTTGCCGGTGCCGGAAGCAGCGTGTGGGACTATAATCTGGAGCAGAAGTCATTTTTTGTCAGCCCGGAAATCGAAAAACTCTTAGGCCTGCGCCCGGGCCACTTTGAATTGGGTGGAAACCACACCTGGCTCGATCTCATGCACAAGGAGGACCGCGACAATTATACCAACAGGCTTGATGCCATGGTCAATAATGGCATGGGCTTTTTAAACCTCTCCTTTAGAATGCGCGGGACAGACGGTGGCTATCGCTGGTTGCAGCTTAAAGCGCGCGCCGTGCCGGGCGAAAACAATCTGGCCTCGCGCTGTATTGGTGTGGTGACAGACATTACCCACACCAAACTGGCAGAAGAAAGACTGTTGCGCGACGCGGTTCATGATCACCTTACCGGTCTGCCCAATAAGACGTTGTTTACCGACCGGCTGGAGCGCACAGTCAACAGGCACTCAGAACAAAGCCCCCATGAAATAGGGCTGATCCTTGTGGATATTGATCGAATTAGCAGTATCAATGACAGTCTCGGTCATGCGGCTGGAGACAATTTTCTGCTCATTACCGCCCGGCGTATCGCCGAGGAGATGTCGCCAAGAGATACCGTCGCCAAGATTTCAAAGAACCGTTTTGCCATTTTGACCACCACCCAGATTGGTGTCGATGAAGTCCATCAGATTGCGGAAAACATACTGAATTCAATTTCCCAGCCGATCCCGTTCAGGCCTAAAAATATTAATTTGACGTCCTACATCGGCCTGGCCTTATACAAATCAGGCACCGGGGAGGAAGCGGCAGAATTTCTCAAGCGCGCCGAGATCGCCATGTATAGCGCCAAACGTCGCGGCAGCAGTAATATCTCGGTGTTTGATCCGCGAATGTCCCGTCGCACCACCAACAGAGTGGCACTGGAATCTGATTTGCATCAGGCCATTGAGCGCAACGAATTCAAATTGATGTACCAGCCGATTGTTCATCTCAGCTCAGGGCAGATTGCAGGTTTTGAAGCTCTGGTGCGCTGGCAGCACCAGACCCGTGGTCTGCTTGGTCCCGACGAGTTTATGGATATTGCTGAAGAAACCGGATTGATTATTGATATAGGTCGCTTTGTTCTCAATGAAGCTGGCATACAGCTAGGAAGCTGGCAGCGGCTTTATACCAACCACGAAATGCTGTTTATGAGCGTTAATGTGTCGACCCGGCAAATTATTCAGCCTGATATGATTGATGATTTGCAGGCAATTCTCGATCGTTCGGAAATCACGCCGGGGACCTTGAAAATTGAAGTCACTGAAACCCAGGTAATGGAGAACCCGGAATTGGCATCGCGCGTGCTCCACCGTATTCGTAAATTTGGTGCCGGTCTTTCTCTGGATGACTTTGGCACCGGGTATTCATCCCTCAGTTACCTGCAGAGCTTCCCTTTTGATACCATAAAAATAGACAAATCTTTCATCCACAGTGAAGACAAACACCCGTTCAGCGATATTATTCTGAAATCGATTATTTCTCTTGCGCATGAACTTGGCATGGCGGTGGTGGCCGAAGGCGTGGAGGAAGTTGCAGAAGCAGAAATGCTCAATGAGCTTGGCTGTGAATTTGTTCAGGGTTTTCTCTACGGTGAGCCCATGGTCGCAAGAGACGCCCAGAAACTTCTCGGCCACAGACTAATGTCTGCCGGCGATAACGAGCCCGATACAGTTTACTCCAGGCTCAACAAGTTGCAGTTAGGGAGGCAAGCTTCACAATCAGACTACGAAATTGGTTCAGCAACGGCCAGTGCATCCCAAACATCACAACAGACCGCGCAATACCAACCGGAAGATGCCCGGTATGAAGATGTGGCGGATGAGGAGGAGTATTATGAGGAAGAGGTTGTTGAAGAAGAAGTAATAGAGGAGGAGGTCGTATATGAAGCAGAGGAAGTTTTCGAGGAGGAGATTTATGAAGAAGAGGTGGTAGCAGAGGAGGCCGCAGAAGAAGTCCTTCAGGAAGAAGTCCTTCAGGAAGAAGTCTACGAAGAAGAGGTGGCCGAGGAAATTGAATATGATGAAAATATTCTGGATGGATATGTTCTGGAAGAAGATGAGGTGGAAGAAGTCGTAGAAGCTCCTGTTGTTGAGGAAATAGCTCCGCCTCCACCGCCTCCTCCGGTAGAAAAACGGCCACGCAAGAAAGCCCCGAAAAAGCCACCGGCACCAGCGGCCAAACAGACAAAACCAAAGGCCAAGCCCAAAAAAACCACCAAAGCAAAAACGCAAAAGGCGGCTAAAAAGCCGGAACCGAAAGCCGAAAAGCCGCCACAACCCAAACCCGCTGCATCAAAAAGCGCAGGCTCGCAAAATAGCAATCAGCTCAAAAAACCTGATCAACGAAGAAAATTTGGTCGAAAAAAGAAACGAATGCAGCGCCGTCCAGGCAAGAAAATTTCCTGAACTTGTTTCTCGATAAACCGTTAATCACTGAAAACCTTCAGCAAATCATCAAGATTAAACCGTTTGATTGGATTGGTAAAATTGATTAATGCCTGTTTGAATTGGTAATCCCCCCTGAAATTAAAGGTGTTTAAAAGTAGAATTTTCTCGGCATAATAATCTGAGGAGATTTTGATGAAAAACAGAAGATTTAGCGATGCCAAGATCATGGGCATCTTGCGACAAGCTGAAAGCGGCGTTCCGGTTACAGAGCTTTGCCGTGAACATGGAATGAGCAATGCCAGTTTTTATAAATGGCGGGCCAGGTTTGGTGGCATGGACGCTTCAATGATGGCTGAGATGAAGTCGATGGCTGAAGAAAACCGTCGTTTGAAGCGCATGTATGCCGAAATGAGCATGCAGAATGATTTGCTAAAGGAAGCTCTTGGAAAAAAGCGTTAAGGCCGTCTCAAAGGAAAGAGATGGCCGTTGATGCTGTTGCCAACAGGCATGTTAGTATTGCGCTTGCGTGTCGGGCGTTTGCGATCAGCGAAACCTGTTTTCGCTATGAGCGTAAGCTGGGCGATGAAAATGCATTGATTGCTGACTGGGTTGTTCGATTAACGATCAGCCGGCGCACGTGGGGCTTTGGCCTGTGCTTTTTGTATCTGCGTAATGTGAAAGGGTTTAGATGGAACCACAAGCGCGTGTACCGTATTTACAAGGAACTGGAGCTCAATCTGCGCATCAGGCCACGCAAACGGTTAAAAAGAGAAAAGCCAGACGCTCTGGCTGTTCCAGAATATCCAAACCATACATGGTCGATGGACTTTATGGCTGACCAGTTGGCAGATGGGCGCAAGTTCCGAACCCTGAATGTGCTCGATGACTTTAACCGTGAAGGCCTGGCTATTGAAGTGGACTTCTCCCTGCCGACGTCACGCGTTGTTCGCAGCTTGAACAGGATTATTGAATGGCGAGGTAAGCCACAGTTTATCCGGGTTGATAATGGCCCGGAATATATCAGCGGCATGCTCAAGCTATGGGCTGAAACTCTCGGCATTCATATGAAATACATCCAGCCAGGCAAACCGCAACAAAATGCTTACATTGAGCGTTACAATCGTACCGTTCGCCATGAATGGCTCGATCAAAACATCTTTGAAACAATACAGGAGGCACAGGAACAAGCCACAAGCTGGCTATGGACATACAACAACGACCGGCCCAATATGGCCATCGGCGGGATCACACCGGCCATGAAACTGAAACAAGCTGCGTAGTTCTACAAATAGGCCCCGTTAAAAATGGGGGGATTACCAATTTACCATTCAAAAAGCTCAACCTATCGTATCTTACGTCAGCGTCTATGGGGTAGATGAACCATATTGCTATCAAGTTCTGGAAAATTTTGCGAGACCAATCAAGATGCAACGAAGCTCTTTAACTGCCGTATCGACGAGCGGAATCTGTTACGCGAGTTGATGACAGATTTGATCGTAAAGTGTCATAACGATATCGGTCTTTGAGGGCTTCAGAAGGACCAAAGAAAATTCTGATGCCAGCATAGACCCGGTTGAAATTGTTATCGCCAAATGCACCTTCAGTAAAAAAAGTCAAACCAGGAATAGCCTCAAAGCCTGGACGGTACTCAAAGCCCACGCGACCAATTTTTTTATTTTCAGGATTTGATTCAAAACCAACGCTTAGCAAAAGATCTTGTGTAGGATACCATTCGACATCCAGGCCTCCGATAAAGCCATCCTTGCCGTCTTTATTAGCAAACTGGAATCCTGCCATACCAGAAAAAGTTACCTGATCAAGGTACCATTCGCCTTCACCGACAAACACGCCGGTTTCTTGTGAACCATCTATTGAATTTTTTGGCTTAACGGTAGTGTAACCACCTGCAATGCCAAGCAAACCTTTGGTGGGGTCACGCCAAAACAGATGCCCTGCCGCACCTCCAAGGAAAGATCCGTTGCTCACGCCAGCTGTACCATCAATGCGCATTCCAAAACTGTCGCCAAGCGGAAATGTAACAGCGCCTTCTGCAAAGAAGGTTTTAGAACCGTCGCGGTCACCGCCTGCAATAGCAATATCACTGTTGACTTCGGAAACAGCTTTCGAGTCAGATTTTATTTTCAAAACATCATCTGCATGGGCAACTCCCACCGAAGCTATGCTGCCAATACTAAATGCAGCAGCTATGGCTGAAAAAATTGCACTGTCTTTAATATTTGTAAAAAACCCGACCGGGTTTTTAAATGATGCATTGTCAATGGGAGTGGCTGCTATGCTGGGCCGATTGAAACTAATACGTAAACCCTTGACAAATTCAGTTGCTTTTGCACCACAAGTATCATGCAAAATCATACGAATTTCTTTTTCAAATTGTACAACATCCTGATATTTTGATACTTCATCAGGTGATAATGCATTTCGATCAAAAACGATGCATAAAGTAGATGAGTGGGCATGCCACAATAAACTGTTAACCATCGCTCCGAAATTGCACCGCATTTTCCGGGCGAATTTTAACAGATTTTCTGCCCGCGCAAATGCACCTGTTGGATCATACAACAATTGATCGTGAGTATAAGGAGCAAGAAATTTTTCAAGAGTGTCAGCTCGCGCCATAGCACTCGTGCTGTAACGCTTGACTTTACAATGTGCAAAGCCAGTATTTGAACGCAAATGTCTTGCCAGACGGCTTGATTGCTTGCGTGTCATCGAGGAGCTGGAAGCGTGAACAGTAAGGCAATAGCCTTGTTTCGAGGTATTCACACCAGCAAGAAAGGCTCTTCCTGCATTTTGAGTGTGAATCAGTTCGGCCAGTTGAGCGCTGTCAATTATCGAAATCATTTTCCCCCCGGTAAACGTACTCTGTACATCGCCCTCAAGCATAAAAGCGTTAATAAGACCTATAGTAATTCAACTATTTATACAATGCACAAAGTTGGCGGATATGAAAATTCGTAAATCTGCAGTTTTTCGGGATTTTTAATGCTTATTTCTGTGCCAGAATTTGCGAAAAACATTTGTTTGCTGGTTTATAAATGCAGAGACTGTTGATTGATGTTCAAAATATGGTTGATAATTCAAGCAGCTTTGAACAATTGCGCTAACGCGCCGTTGCGCCAAACGCGGGTCGGTCGAGCGCTCCACTGCTGAAAGCCAGAACGACCACCAGGGTTCAGTTCGTTTTTTCCAGGACCATGATTGAATTTGAGCCAGATTTTCAGTGCTAATGTCGCAGGAAAGCTGTTTGTCTTCAATAATAGTCTTGATCAAATTGGCAAAAGCTTCCGGCGTTGGGTCACGGCAAATGAATTTTGATTGTTTGGCACCAAAAGCTTCACAGACAATACCGACATCGGTTGAAACAATTGGCAAACCAGTTGCCATAGCCTCCAGCACCGGATTTGGCGTTCCTTCCATAGCTGACGTACAAGCGAGTAAATTGACGGAACGATAATAGTCAGGCATTTCGGCAAATGTTCGCCGGTTGGATTGTACATCAGCAACGTCAATTTTTATTGGAATATTCATTTGCCTGAGAATGTCAATTGCCGGTAAAAACAACCGATGGTACCCCTTAGGGTCACCGCCCTCTGAATGACCCCATGCACTGTTTCCGACCCAACCAATTACCGGAATTTTTGAATCACTTTGTTGGACATTTTCGCCAGGGTTAAAAGTGGTCAAATCAACACCATCGGTAATGACCGCATCAGGTCGTGGGTACTCAGCAACTGAAGAATAAATTTGTTTCAGCTTTTGCGAAGAAACCGAGTAAGCATCGATCAGATGATAAGAGAGTACACCTTCGAAGACTTGTTTTTTTCCAAGATACAAATGATCATAAACTGACGTCGTCAGGGTGCACGAACAGATAATGTCTATGACTTCTGCAGCTGATATTTTGAGGCGTTTGGCCACTTTTAATATAGTTGCCGGCCTTAATAATTCAAACAGGTCTTCGCGCCAGAATAAATGAAGAACATCTATGTTTTCAGCTGCAAGTAGTTCAAATAAAAAACTAAGGTCTCGTGTCGCCGGATCACCCATATAATATTTGGTAATCTGGAAGTGATCAGGAGCCTGACGAATTATGTTGTTAGCAATATTGTCAAAAGCCCATCCCGGACGATCAGGACACAGCAATACACGCAGTGGTCGCTTGAGATCTTCCGGGCGCGGCACAGAATGCCTGCCGTTTTCTTTTGACCTGGACATTACCCCCCCCAATATTTTGCTTGCTGATACAAACAAATTCAACAGTGTTGTATGTTTTCAAAATTGACAAGCTTTATCGGCCAGGATTGTCTGTTTCAAGTGACAGTGCTATCAAACAGTTATCAGGTCATTTTAATCTGTTTAAGGCAGAAAATGGCAGGCTAGGTGTTTCGTCTCAGGCATGGCCGACAGTGGTGGACAACAAATTGGGATCAATACCGATCTTTGCCATGGCCTGATCATATTTATTCCCGCAATCACGCGAAAAAATCAGATCGACGTCGGCGGCACAATGAAGCCAGCCATTTGACTGCATCTCGCTTTCCAGCTGTCCCGGCCCCCATCCGGCATAGCCCAGCGCTAAAATTGCATGTTTGGGCCCGCGCCCCTGCGCAATCGCCCGCAGCACATCCAATGTGGCAGTAAGGCCAATTTCCTCATCGATTGTCATGGTGTTTTCGGTCGAGAAATAATCCGAACTGTGCAAAACAAACCCGCGACTGCTTTCCACCGGGCCGCCAATTTGAACTGAAACATCCTCAATCGGGTCGGGCAGATCAATGCGTTCCATTTCGGATGCAATATTCAGCTGCTCGAACAATTTGGGTAAGGTGATACCACTGGCTGGTTTGTTGATGACAATGCCCATGGCACCATCAGCAGAATGGGCGCACATAAAAATGACGGTTCGCTCAAACCGCGGATCATTGACGCCTGGCATGGCAATCAGCATCTGGTTACTCAGATACATATCGTCCATTTCAAAGTCTTTATCTTTATCCAGTGAGGCCATAAATTGAGTCTAACCCGAAGTTTGATCTGGAACCAAGCCCAAAAATGTCCGATAAAGTCAGTGCTGACGCAATTGTGACTTCTTTGACACGTCAAATGAGATGCTATACCCCAAAGGGCAGCTTATAATCAGCTATCAAGGGAACGGATTAAACTATGTCAGGCATACGCAAGATTATCGCCGGAATACTGATCGTCGGATCTGTCGCCACCGCGACATTTGCCGGGGTGAAGGTGTCACTGGCGGCGGAATTTTCTTCTCCCTGGCAGGACAGTCTTTATGCCCGGGCCCGGTTGATTGCCACAGGGTATTCCGGCACGGACAACAATTTGAAAACGGCCAATGCCGGAGTGCACATTGAGATTGATCCGGGATGGAAAACCTACTGGCGCAATCCAGGTGGCAGTGGCATTCCGACACAGGCCAGTTGGGAAGGCTCGACCAACGTTAAATCGATTGAAGTCCGCTGGCCGGCACCAAAGCGGTTAATCGACAAATATGGTATGACCATCGGCTATAAGGACGAAATTGTGCTGCCGGTTAAAATTGTCCCCGTGGATGCAAAAGCACCCGTTCAGCTCAACCTTGAGCTGATTTATGCAGTCTGTAAGGATATTTGCCTGCCGGTAAATGAAAAAATGACACTGCTTATCAAGCCCGAAAACCAGTCAGCCAGCCCGTTCAAACGTAAACTCGCCCGATATGTCAAAAAAATCCCAAAACCCTCAAGATCTTCTCAAGGGCTTAGAGTTCGAAAACTCGATTTAGCCGGCGATGATAAACTGGTAACCTTGGTTTTCGAGATTGAAAATCCAACTGACGACCCTCTTGTCGATATCTTTGTCGAAGGTGCTGATGCTCTGTTTTTCAACACTCCAAAGAAAATTGTTAATAATGGTGCAACCAGTGTGGTTGAGATGGTTGTGAGCGGGGCGAAATCCGCCAAAGCGCTTGAAGGCAGCAAGCTGCGTTTCACATTGGTAGGCGAGAAATCCTCCGTGGATCAATATTGGACGATTGGTGGCTGATTGAGGCTTCCGAAAAATTTTAACAAGGATGAAATATGACCATAAGCGTAGGCGATAAATTGCCTGAAGCAACCTTCATGCATTTGACCAGTGACGGCCCTGCTGCTCTCACAGGAAGTGATGTATTTGCCGGTAAAAAAGTTATTCTGTTCGCCGTTCCAGGCGCCTTTACGCCAACGTGTCATCATAAACACCTGCCGGGTTTCATTAACAATGCGAAAGAGTTGAAAGACAAGGGCATTGATACCATCGCCTGCATTTCAGTCAACGATCCCTTTGTCATGCAGGCCTGGGCCGCAGCAACGGGTGCCGGTAACGATATTCAGTTCCTGGCTGATCCTGATGCAGCTTTCGCAGCCGCAATCGGTATGGATGTGGACCTGTCTGCAGCCGGACTGGGCACCCGCTCAAAACGCTATGCCATGCTGGTTGAAGACGGCAAAGTCAAAACCCTCAACATCGAACCCGCACCGGGCCAGGCAGAAGTATCAAGCGCCGAAGAAATGCTAAAAGCGCTTTAAGAAGTGGCGCTCAAGCGGCGCGCAGCCTGCAGGCCCCTTGGGCCTTAGTCCAACGCTTCG
>CAZVAZ010000069.1:0-10426 GCA_964625235.1 uncultured Hyphomicrobiales bacterium | reverse complement strand
CCAATCTCTGCATATCAGCGGGCAGGGTCGGGAATTCACCGGCCAGGGATCCCGAAAGGCACACTTTGTCGGGCGTATCGGCATATTGACAATAAGGCGTGAAGTAAAATTCCAGCAGATCCCAGCAGCTGTTTTCGCCGCTTTCTTCCGCCCTCGCCATAGCATCTTCAAGCCGCTGCCGGTAGCGTTTCATTATCGCCGCACCAAGATCTGATTTGGAAGCAAAGTGATAATGGATGCTGGCTTTTTTAATGCCGAGTTTATCCGAGATATCCTGATAACTGAAGCTATTGAAGCTGCGTGTCTGGATCAGGTTTTCACCCACATCGAGAATTTTTTCCGCCGTATCGCCACGCGTTTTTACGGTCTTTTGGTTCATCAATGTATTTATGTCCTGATCCCTCCTGTCCGCACCTTGTTTGGCTTTCAGTTATAGTCTTACATGGATCACAGCAAACCGAGAATGGAAAGAGCAAAAATCATCTGGCAGATCCAGCCGGCAGTAAAGACCAGCGTGCGCAGAACCGGTATGCCGGCCGTTTGAATTACGAAATGAGCAAGGCGAGCAAAGAAATATACTGCAGCAGCACCCGCTGTCAGCGTGCTTGAGACACCGGCAATGTTGGCCACCAGTACCAGGGGAGCAAAAATTACCAGATTTTCCACTGCGTTGCGATGTGCAGCCATGGCACGTTCTGCCCATTCCGCATGGCGGGCAGAGTCTGGGCCTGCATTTCCAAGCGCACCCATCAAGCCGCGCACCACTATGCGATTGAGTACGTAAGGTGCCCAAAAAAGCGTTGTCATGAGAGCGGTCAAAACCAGCCAGTAAAGTTCAGTTGTCATCGTGTTGTTCTTTCATTATGTTAATGTGTGATTTTTTATACCAACTAGTAGGTAAAATTACAACAATAAATATTGTGTGTATCCAGGGCCTGTAAAAATCAGGATTGGTTTATTTAAAAACTGAGGGTTTTTATCGCCCGGTTAGGAAAAAGACGGGCAGGGAAGTTTTGTTCTGCGGGGGGTTCAATCGCCAAACAAAGCTTCTACAGCGGCTTGTGTTGATTCGATTGAATCTCTCGTTGCAATACCGGTTGGCATTTCACCGCTCGGTGCGTGTTCATTGTGGCCATTTATGATAGCACTGGCCTGGTCAATATGCCGCCTGAGTTCGGTGCTGAGATTTTCACTCAATAGGCCCAGGTGTTCGGGCGCGCCCATTTCATAAGTTTCTTTGAGTGCTTCAATCGCATCAATTATGCAGCGATCAAGAACGCTGATGGTCTCATCAAAACGTTTTTTTACCCGCTCAGGCGCCTTCTGGTAGGCGAGGATAGCCAGATCCTTGTCTCTGAAACCTGATTCAGCAAAATGGCATTCATAGGATTTGGGTTGCCACATGCATATATCTTCAAAACACTCCGGCATACTCGGCAACATTTCAATAAGCATTTCTATTTCATTGAAATGGTTGAGGTAATCCGTCGCGAGAAACGTGTTTTGATTGATGTTGGTGCCCGCAAGCCTTTGACGTAAGTCCGCAACCGGATCATTTGTTCTCTCGAATTCGTACTCTGAATTTATCTTGAGGCCGGTCTGGGAAGGTAATGAATAATGATGCGCAGGCATTGTGATACTCTATTGTGTTTTATTTCCGGTAGAATATTTGGGTGTACAGTTCATTACACTTCAACCAATGGATTTCTGATTATCTCATGGTAAAGTTTCTAAAAGTTTACTAAAATAGTTATCGGTCGCTTCTTCCAAAATCTAACTCCAAAATCAGGACAGATATGTGTGGGCGTTTCGCCATAACCACGCCGCCTGACGCAGTCAGGGCATATTTCGGCTATAAAGAGCGGCCCAATTTTCCACCGCGCTATAATATCGCACCGACACAACCCATACCCATAATCAGAATGAACAGCCAGGCGCGGGAATTTACACTGGTACGCTGGGGTCTGGTGCCCTCGTGGATGAAAGAAATCAACCCTTCAAATCCAATGATAAATGCACGCGCAGAAACCTTGTTGGAAAAACCATCATTCAAAAAAGCCGCCGCCCGGCGGCGCTGTCTGTTGCCGATTGATGGCTATTATGAATGGAAAAGGGTAAAAGGAGAGGCACCAATGCCATACTTTATCCAGCAAAAAGACGGCGGCCTGTTGGCCCTGGCAGGCATCTGGGAACACTGGCAGGGCGCAGATGGCAGCGAAATCGAAAGTGCGGCACTTATCACAACCGCGGCCAATGAAGCTCTCAGCCCCATTCATCACCGCATGCCGGCAATCCTTGATAAGGCTGAACAAGCCCGATGGCTTAACGTAACTGATGTCAGCGCTGAGGAGGCGCACGAATTTCTGCAACCCGCAGATAACAACCTGCTATCCGCCCACTCCGTGAGCCCGGCGGTCAACAAAGTTGTCAATGATGATGCCGGTTTGCTGGAACCTGTATTTGAAGATAGCGACGAATTGAACGAAAAAGAGCGCACAGATGACACCCAGCTGTCTTTGTTTCAGGCTCCTGAGATTAACTGAAAGTAGAAAGTAACTATGACCACCACAGCAATTGCAAAGGTGGCCAGGGCAGCCATCAGCATTTTTCCAGGGGGCATGGGCCAGGCAAGAAAAACAGCAAAAGCACCACCTCCCAGGCCCGCCACGGCACCGGAGGCAAACACCTCACCACTACCGGCAAACCCGTGCGAAGGATTAAACAGGGTAAAATAAATCCAGGCACCGGCGATAAAGGCCAGAAGCATTGCCGAGAAAACAAAAACCAGCCCCAGCCCGATACGCTTGGCCAAAAGAGATTTCGGCGGTTTTTCAGAAGAAGTCATGATGATCTTTCGAACCGGAAATGAAGGGTGTAAGAAATAGAAATTCCTGGGAGGGAATTTTCATTGATAGCCTCTAAAAACACATGCGGGGTTCCCGTTTTCCTGATTTAAACAAAACGGCAGTGGCCATCTAAATACTATTGTTTGCTGAATAACAGCAGTTTTTAGTGTAATGCCCGTATTTCCGCGATGTCCGCTAATCAGGGGAGTATACATCTGGATGATTTAATTGTCTGGCTTCATTAATTGATCCAGCCACCTGGCCATTACCGTGCGTTCTTCAACATCATAGCCAGGCCTCATTATCCACTCTGATCATCAAAATGAGCTTTCAGATGCCTTGTGCTTTGAGCCAGTATTCGGCAGCAGCCACGATGCTTCGGCCAATGCCCTTGCCCTGCGATGGCTATCATGGCCGACCATTACGCTGGCCACGACTTTACCGCCATCCAGGCCAGCGAGAATTTCTGAACCGGGTTTTGCCACTATTTTTCGAAGCCTGTTGAGGGAGATTTGGCATAATGAAAATGCAATTAAATTATTTTAATAGTTGAAATAAATATCGTACTACGATAAATAAAATACGTATTATAATAATTAAAATACTTTAATATACCCCTGAAGGAGTAAACTATGCAGGTTGCAGTATCCCTAAAAATCAAATTCGCGTTCGTTTGTCTGGCTGGATTAAGCTTGGCAGTGCCGGCCACTGCCGGTGAAACTGGCAGCAGTGTGCCGGTGGAGCTGTTTGAGCAATCCGTCAATCGCTGGTCAGGGGCCTATATTGGCGTTGATCTTTCTGTCTCCGGCGGCGGTGCTGAAATTGAAAAAGGCACTGGTATCAAGAAGTTTGATCTTAATCAGGCTGCGATTTCGCCTAGTGGCTATATTGGGTATAATTTTGCGCCATTTGACAGTTCCAATAATGGAGGCTGGATGTTCGGTGTGGAGTTTGCTCTGTCCTTAAGCGGGGTGAACAAACGCAAAAATGATGCGGTATTGGGAACTGTAAAGATGAAAAGTAATTTTCTCGCCTCAACCAGACTGCGTGCCGGTTATGCCTGGGAAAATGTCTATCTTTATACCGCCGCCGGGCTGGGTTTTTCTGATTTTAAAATAGAGCCTGCTGGAAACAGCGGTACTGATATCATTGCCGGGATTACCTACGGTTTGGGGGCGGAGTATGCGATAAGTGACAATTGGTCAGCCCGCCTGGAAGCTAATATGTATGATTTCGGCGAACGCTCAATCCGCTTTAACGGCACGAAAAGAAAAATTGATTCGGGTATGGGCCAGTTAAAACTGGGTGTTTCATATCGGTTTTAAAATAGGTCCTGACCCTAGAGCCTGTCATGTTTATACGGAAGCATTTGACCGGCTTTAGGTTATTGCAGATGGATCCAGCCACTTGGCCATTACCGTGCGTTCTTCAATATCATAACCAAGCCTCTCGTAAAACGACCTGACGGCGGTATTATCCGTCCTGATCATCAAGTTGAGCTTCCAGATACCTTGGGCCTTGAGCCAGTCTTCGGCAGCGGCCATAATCTCTCGGCCTATGCCCTTACCCTGCACGACCGGGTCGGCAGAGACATAGTAAACCACACCGCGATGGCCATCGTGACCGACCATGACGCTGGCCACGACTTTGCCGTTATCCACCCCGACGAGAACCTCGGATGAGGGTTTTGCCCGGGCTTTTTCGATGTCGCGATGGGGATCATTGTGCGGGCGCGTAAGCCCGCAGGCGTGCCACAGTTCAACAACGCGTTCCAGTTCATCATCGCACATGGCACGGATTTCAAGATTTGACATTAGAGGAGCTTTCCCGGGTTTAAAATGTTGCTGGGATCGAACAGCTGTTTGATTGAGCGCATCATCTCCAGCTCCACAGCACTTTTTATGTGCGCCATGTGGTGGCGCTTCATGCGCCCGATACCATGTTCAGCACTGATTGTACCACCAAGACCGAGAGTGACTTCATTGACTGCCGTGGTTATCTGCTCCCACAAATCGATAAATTCCTCTGCCGCCATTTCTACCGGCTGGGAAATATTATAATGCACATTACCATCGCCGAGATGACCAAATGCGCAAATTCGCGGCTTCTGCACAATCGCCTCAACCGCCTTATCGGCACGCTGCAAAAACTCTGATATGGCGGAAACCGGCACGGCAATATCGTTTTTAATGCTGGCACCCTCAAGTTTCTGCACTTCTGATATGAGCGTTCTGATCTGCCAGAAAGCCAATCGCTGGCTTTCACTTGTTGCAACAGCTGCGTCTGAAATGAGATTGCGTTCAAACGCGCGTTCCAGAACCTCTAACAGTGTTTCATTCAACCCGCCATCGGCATCGCCTGACGACAATTCAACCAGCAGATACCACGGGTGGTGTTGCGCCAGAGGATTGCGCACGCCGTCCCCGTGCTTCAACACGATTTCCATGGCAAAACGCGGTAAAAACTCAAAACTGGTAACGCCATCTGATTGCGATAACGTCATTTCCAGCACTTTCAGGGCATCGCTGATGCTGTTAAGCCCAATGAATGCAGCGGCCCGTGTTTTGGGTTTTGGATAGAGTTTCAAAACCACGGCTGTGATAATGCCCAAAGTGCCTTCAGCGCCGATAAAAAGATGTTTGAGATCATATCCGGTATTGTCTTTGCGCAACTTGCGCAAGCCCTCCCAAATCGTACCGTCGGCCAGAACCACCTCAAGGCCAAGCACCAGATCACGGGTGGAGCCATAGTGCAAAACCGCTGTCCCCCCGGCATTGGTCGACAGGTTGCCGCCAATCTGGCACGAGCCTTCCGCCCCAAGGCTCAGGGGAAACAGGCGGTCATTGTCGTCAGCCACCTGTTGAATGGCTTGCAGGATTGCGCCCGCCTCAACCGTGAGGGAATTATTGCTCACGTCAATGTCGCGAACCGCGTTCATGCGCCCCATCTGCACAATAATCTCGTTGCCGGAATTAAAAGGGATTTGCGCTCCCACCAGTCCGGTATTGCCACCCTGAGGCACGATGATTGTGCCGGTCGCATGCGCCAGCTTGAGAATATCGGAGACTTCCTGTGTGGTGCCGGGGCGCAATACCACAGCAGCCGAACCCTCATAGAGTTTGCGCTGTTCAACCACAAAAGGTGCCATGGCTTGTGCATCGCAAATGGCATTGGCAGTGCCAACAATCTCCACGAACTGTTCAATCAGCCGATCATCGCAGCCGTGCGTTTCACTCATACTTTCACGTCCTGGTCCCGAGGTGCCGCAGCGCGGGTGAGGCGATCGTTTATAGCTTCGCCCAGGCCCGAATGGGGGATTGGCATAACAGCGATCGTTTCAACGCCTGAGCTATCCAGCTCATGCAGGGCCGAAAACAATCGCGCCGCCGCCTGCGTGAGATTACCACTTTCACTGAGGTTGATCGATTGATTGTCAGTTGCCGGCATATCAGGGCCAAAACCCAATAATGCCTCTTGGCCCTCTGCCCTCCCGGCATTCAGCCGCAATTGCGCTCGTGGCGCATAATGACTCGGCAGTTGCCCGGGAGATTGGGGATTGTTTTTGTTGTTCTGCGCGGAGCGGAAAAGCGGCTGTTCCAGCACATCTTCTATATCCTCAGCCGAAATGGCACCGGGACGCATGAGCACCGGGCCGAGGCCGGAAAAACCGATAATGGTTGATTCGAGCCCGAGATCACAAGGGCCATCATCTACAATCAGATCAACGTTCGAACCCAGACTGATTTCCACATGCGCAGCTGTGGTGGGGCTGATGGTGCCGGAAAGATTAGCACTTGGAGCCGCAACCGGCACCTTTGCCAATTGCAGAATAGCCAGACTAACCGCAGCGGCGGGAACGCGCACGGCCACGGTTCTCAATCCAGCAGACACCAGCAATGACAAGCCGCAATTTTCTTTTCGCGGCAACACCAGCGTTAAAGCCCCGGGCCAGAAGTGCTGGCCGAGTTTTGCTGCCAGCGGTGAAAATTCAACATATGTCTCCATCTCCTCAAAACCGGCACCATGAACAATCAGCGGATTAAACTGCGGCCTGCCTTTGGCAGCAAAAATAGCCGCAACGGCGTCATCATTGGTGGCATCACAACCAAGCCCGTAAACAGTTTCGGTGGGAATAGCCACCAGCGCGCCCTGACGCAAAAGCGCTGCTGCGTGTGCAATCACCTGATCATCGGCTCGCTTTATTCCCATGTGTCAAAACTCATTGGTGTAATTGTCAACAGAGCGAAGTCTCTATATCATGGCAAAAAGAAATTCAGGAAACAAGCTGCATGAATTATAACGCCCAGACCAGTGATATCCGCCACGCACTCTATAACGTGTGTGCAATGGACGAATTGGAGGCGCAAGGTGTTTTCCCGGATTTAAGCGCTGATCTTGTTGATGCAATAGTGGAAGAAGCCGGACGCTTTGCCACTGATATCATAGCGCCACTGAACCGGGGGGGTGACGAGACCGGTGCCCGGTTTGAAAATGGTCAGGTGAAGATGCCGCCGGGCTGGGCGCAAGCCTATCAGCAATGGGTAAAAGCCGGGTGGGGGGCATTGCCGGGTGACGAGGAGCATGGCGGCCAGGGCCTGCCGCTGCTGCTGTCACTGGCCACCCAGGAATTGTGGAATTCAGCTTCCATGGCCTTTGGCATCGGCACGGTGCTGACGCAAGGAACAGTAGAAGCCCTGATACAGCACGGCACGGCAGAGCAGAAATCAACCTATCTGCCAAAGCTCACCAGCGGTGAATGGATGGGCACCATGAACCTCACCGAGAGCCAGTCAGGCTCGGACCTTGGCAATATTCGCACAAAAGCCGAGCGCTGCGATGATGGCACCTATCTCATCAGGGGCACCAAAATATTCATCACCTATGGTGACCATGACCTCAGCGAAAACATTATCCATTTCGTCCTCGCCAGATTGAGCGATGCACCAGAGGGTATAAAGGGGATATCGCTGTTTTTAGTACCGAAAATACTGGTAAATCCTGATGGCACATTGGGGGCAAAAAACGATGTCACCGCCGCCAGTCTCGAACACAAGCTCGGCATTCACGCCAGCGCCACCTGCGTCATGGCCTATGGCGAAAATGAAGGAGCGGTAGGCTATCTTGTCGGCGCTGAAAACCGCGGGCTGTATTGCATGTTCACCATGATGAACAACGCCCGCCTGCATGTGGGCATTCAGGGCGTTGCCATCGCCGAGCGCGCCATGCAGCAGGCCATCGCCTACGCAACCGAAAGAAAACAGGGCCAGCGGCCCGGCGATAAAGGCCCGGTAGCCATCATCCACCACCCCGATATCCGGCGCATGTTGATGACCATGCGTTCTATGACCGCAGCCGCCCGCGCCATCTGTTATCAGACCGCCCGCGCCATAGATTTGCAAAAACTCGCACCAACTGAAGACCAGCGCCAGAAAAATGCCGACCGTGCCAGCCTGCTCACTCCGGTTGCCAAGGCTTTCAGCACTGATGTAGGCGTTGAAGTGGCCTCCTTAGGCATTCAGGTCCACGGCGGCATGGGCTACATCGAAGAAACCGGGGCAGCGCAACATTACCGCGATGCCCGCATAGCGCCGATTTATGAAGGTACCAACGGCATTCAGGCCATCGATCTGGTAACGCGCAGACTGGCCCTGCAAAACGGTGACACCGTGCGCAAATTTATTGCCGAATTAAAACAGATTGCACAAGATGTCTGTGCCTCAAATCTGCCCGCTTATGGCAACACGGGCCCGTGTTTTTTAGCCGCTGTTGAAGAATTTGAAAAAGCCACGATCTGGATGCAGCAGGCAGCAAAAGACGAACCCGATCACGCTCTGGCCGGTGCCACATCATATTTGCGCCTGTTTGGCCTCACAGCAGGTGCCGGTTTTCTCGCTCGGGCGACCCAGAGACAGTTGAACAAATCAGACCCGGCAGGCGCTTCTTCCAAAGACAAAAACATTGCCCTGTTGCGCTTTCTTGCCGAACAACATTTACCTGAAACCAAAAGCCTGGCATCTACCATAATGAGCGCAAGCGAGGCGCTTTTGATCATCACTGACGACCAGTTTCAACTCTGACCGGAATATAAAATGACAACTCTGCTACTGTCCCACGAGACTTTTGCCGATCATGCCCCACCCGTTGGTCATCCCGAAAGGCCCGACCGTATCCGTGTGGTCAATGAATTGCTGGAGCGCGATGAATTTGATGATTTAAAGCGCGAACAGGCGCAAGTTGGCAATCGCGATGATGTTCTGCGCGCCCACCCCGAAGAATATGTCGAGATGATAGAACAGGCGTCACCCGAAGAAGGCCTGGTGCAACTTGATGGTGACACCTACATGGGGCCGGAGTCCTTGAAAATCACCATGCGCGGCATCGGTGCCATGACCCGCGCCGTTGACGAAGTTGTTGCCGGTAATGTGCACAATGCCTTTTGTGCCGTGCGCCCGCCCGGCCATCATGCCGAAAAAACCAAACCCATGGGCTTTTGCATCTACAATATTGTAGCCATCGCCGCCCATTACGCCCGCGCCCACCACGGCCTTGAGCGCGTGGCGGTGGTTGATTTCGATGTCCATCACGGCAACGGCACCCAGGACATATTCTGGCAGACGCGCGATTTGATGTATGCCTCCACCCACCAGATGCCGCTGTTTCCCGGCACTGGTGCCATCAATGAAACCGGAGTTGGAAATATTCACAATGCGCCCTTGAGCAGTGGTGCTGATGGCGATGATTTTAAACAGGCCTTCAATGCCACAATTTTCCCCGCACTGGATGATTTCAGACCGGATATTCTGCTGGTTTCCGCAGGTTTTGATGCCCACCGCAATGATCCCCTCGCCAGCGTTAACCTGATTGAGGAGGATTTTGGCTGGGTAACTTTGAAATTGATGGATTATGCCGATAAATATTGTGGTGGCAGACTGGTTTCCGTTCTCGAAGGCGGCTATGATCTCGACGGATTAACCGCATCAGTGTCGGCCCACGTAAAAGCATTGATGCAGGCGCACTGACAGGAAACAACCATGGCTGAAAAACCGGACACTGCAGCAGACATCGAAAAAATGAGCTTTGAGCAAGCCCTGCATGAACTCGAAACCATTGTCGCCAAGCTCGAAAGCGGCTCGGTAGAACTGGAAACCTCCATCGATCTCTACGAACGTGGCGAAAAACTGAAAAACCGCTGCGAAACCCTGCTCAAAAAGGCCACTGCCAGAGTAGAAAAAATTACCCTGGGTTCGGATGGCACCGCAAAAAAGACAGAGCCGCTGGATGTTGAGTGAAGCCTTACATACCCTCTCTCTTCCGTCACCCTCGGGTCAAGCCCGAGGGTGACGGAAGAGAGAGTGTTTGTTGCAGGGTTTCAACCCGCAGCGGCAATTTTTACATTGCGCTCAACGCCACAATCAAACAAAAAAACCAGACGATCACTCAATTCATCCCCCAAAGGGAATAAATCTCGCATTCAGTCTGGTTATAAAACCAAGACTGCCTCCAACTCGCGTTGAAGGCAGTTGCTTGTTTTGTCTGTTACTCGACGATGGCCAGTTTTTCGGCAGAAGTTTTGCCGTTCT
>CAZVAZ010000068.1:0-10428 GCA_964625235.1 uncultured Hyphomicrobiales bacterium | reverse complement strand
GACCTGCCAGCCACAGATAGACATCGACAATGGAGAAATTAAAGCGCGCCAGCACAATAACAAATACCGCTGATAAAACGATGGCACCGGCCCCCAGGATGTTGTCAGCGGCAATGATGCGGGCACGAAACTGGGGTGCGGCGCGCGCCTGCACCAGTGCAAACAGCGGCACCACAAACACGCCTGCCGCAATTGCAATAGCCAGAAGGTCAAAGGAAATACGCAAGCCTGTGAACGTCTGTAAAAACCCCGTCACCGTTTGCGTGGATACTAACGTTGCCGAGCTGAGGCTGGCAAAATAAAGATCAGCGCAGAAAAAACCCATACCCAGGGCAGCAAACGGGGCATATTTCGCCGATGTCTCGCCTTTCAGCAGGCTGTTGCACAACAGTGCGCCCGCACCAATGCCGATAGAAAACAATGTGAGAAAAAACGTTACCAGAACCTCATCGCCGCCGAGTATGTCCTTGGTGTAAACCGGCAGTTGCGCCAGAAAAACCGACCCCATAAACCAGAACCACGCATCGCCTAAAATGGCGGAAAAAACAATACGGTCTGTTCTGGCGTAGCTTATCACTTGCGCCGTTTCAGCAATAATATTCCATCTGATTTTCAGCGCCCCGTGTTCAGGTGGGGCTTTTGGAATAAAACGACAGGCCACGTAGCCACAGATCGCTGTGATCGTCATCAATATTGACACGGCGAGGGGACCATTGGGGGTCAGAATAAGCAGACCGCCAATCATCGTGCCAATCAATATGGCTAAAAAGGTCGCGGTTTCAATCAGGGCATTGGCGCCAATCAGCTCATTTTTTGCGAGTTGTTGCGGCAGGATGGCATATTTGAGCGGGCCGAAAAATGCAGACTGGACCCCGAGAAAAAACAACACCGCCAGCAGGAAGTAAATGTCCTGCTGAAACAGCGCAAAAACTGCAAAAGCGGTAATGAAAATCTCGGCAAGCTTGATACGTGCAATGAGCGCTGATTTTTCATGACCATCGGCAATCTTGCCCGCAGTTGCCGAAAACAGAAAATACGGCAGAATAAACAACCCGCCGGCAAAAGCTACAAGTTGACGCGGATCCATGGTCGTTTGCGAGATAAGCGAAAACGTCACCAGGATCACCAGGGCATTTTTGAACAGATTGTCATTAAAGGCACCGAGCGCCTGGGTAATGAACAACGGCAAAAACTGGCGTTGCGCCAAAAGCCTGAATTGGGAATGGGACATAGAAGCAGTTGCGCAACCAAGTGGTTATTGAAGATCGGAACAATAACTGATTTTTTCGTTGGAGACCATAAGCAAGATAGGCTCTAGCGATCCTTGCGTCGACGCCCCAACCCGGTAAATCCGGCTCTTCTTTTGTCGCCACCACCACGCCGTTCCGGACCCACATACTCCTCACTAACAACAAATTTCCGCGGGTCGTTTAAAGTGCTTTCGAAACATTCCCACAGTTTCGCCGACGTAAAGGGTGCCGTCAGAATTTGGTTGGCTCCAGATTCAGATCCCTCAATGGCACGACGTGAGGTTGCATAACTCAAAACCAGCAAGATAGGGATTTCTATATTTGGACTGTCTTTGGATCTGCGGATTTTCTGAACCAGTTCCAGGCCATCAACCTTTCCCGGAGCATCTTCTATGACTGCGACCACAGGATTGATTTCATTCATTTTTTCGAAAACGTCGCAATTATGATCGATTATCACAGCATCAAGCACATCGCATCTGGCGATTAAAGATTGAAGAACCTTGCCGGTTTGTGTATTGCCGACAAAACACAAAGCGTGAGCACAGCGTGTTTTTTCCATTCTCCCCATCCAGAATAAAAGCTCAGAAACTAAGGTATGATTTAACTCATCATTTTAAATAAGATGTTAAAATATATTAGAAATATTCTGAAACAAAAGTATTTAATACATATTAAGAAAATGATTTTCTAATGAATATCTTATATTATGCTGGTAAGTTCTGAAATACGAAACATAACTAGTATAGGTGGTTTAATTTAAATTGAAACTATAGATAGATTAATTGTAGGCGCTTATTGTTGACCTGAAAATGCCATGTTTTGTTACAGAGTATCAAATGTTTCAATATGCCGGGCAATGCCAAGAAAAGTTTTGGATTTTACGGAAACTTTATTGGCAGATAACACTATTTTGAGTTAGCTTCGCTCAATTCGTTCATGCGAAAATGTTGAAATGAAAGATGTGGGAACGTGGTCTGAGTTTCTTTGGATGCGCGCATTCGAGCCCAAGAACAGCGTACACTTTTGTCAATGCGCGTCAGTTGAAAGGAATTTGATATGTTGAACCGCCGCAATTTCTTAACCTCCGGTCTGGCTGCAGGCTCTTTAGGTCTGTCACCGGCACTTGCTCACAAAGCCAGTGAAAAATATGTCCTGCCGCAAAAGTACATGCCACGCGAAGTCAGCTTGTGGAACCGGCTGCCGCCGGGAGAAATCCATGTGTACCCGGATCAGTTCTGGTTGTACTGGACATTGCCAAATGGCAATGCCATCCGCTACAGCGTTGGCGTCGGTCGCGACAACCTCTATCACTCCGGCACATTTTTTGTCGGTGCCAAAAAGAAATGGCCCGCATGGACACCAACCCGTGCCATGATAAGACGCACCCCCAAATATGCCAGGTGGGCTGGTGGTCAACCCGGTGGTATCAGCAATCCGTTGGGCGCGCGCGCTCTTTATCTGTTCACACCCGAGCGTGGCGATACGTTTTTGCGTATCCACGGCACCAACAATCCCCGCACCATCGGTGTTGCCGTATCCAACGGCTGCGCCCGGCTGGTAAATGACCAGATTGTAGAATTTTACGACCGCGTGCCACTGGGAACAAAAGTCGTCCTCAATCCAAAAGCCAATGCCGGACCGGAGCATTCGTGATTTATTAAAATCTACGTACCCAATTGTGTCGCATTAACCAGACACGCCATGTTGCCCGAGGGGTGTTTGTTGTCGTGCATCATCTGATGCGCGGCACCGATTTCATCGAACGAAAAGGTGCCGGACAGGCACGGGTCGATCTTTTTGTCCAGCACCAGCTGATTGACGGCTGCGGCTTGTTCGTCATTGGACAGGTGCGAGCCCTGCAGGCGTTTTTGCATCATCCAGTGGTAGCGCAAATCCATGGTGATGTTATACCCTGTGGTACCGGCGCAAATGGCCACCATGCCACCGGTATCACAGACAAAACCTGAAGTGGGCAGGGTGCTTTCACCGGGATGTTCAAACACGATTTTCGGGCTTTTGCGTTCCCCAACGGCCTCCCAGATGGCTTTGCCGAAGCCGCGTGCACCTTTCATCAATTGCCCCCATTCTTGACTGTTGGTGTCGGGCATCTTGCCCCAGTGATCAAAATCCTTGCGGTTGATGGTGCCAACGGCACCATGATCAAGACAGAACTGGCGTTTGCTTTCGTCTGATATGACCCCAACGGCTCTGCCGCCTTGTGCTGCCACAATCTGCAAGGCCAGCGAGCCCAGACCACCCGCCGCCCCCCACACCAGCACCACATCGTCTTTTTCAACTGTGTGCGGTGCCCAGCCCATCAACATGCGATAGGCGGTAGACGCACATAAGAGATAACACGCTGATTGCTCCCAACTCAGGTGTTGCGGGCGTTTTTGGATTTGATGCGATTGCGCCCGGGCAAACTGGCAGTAAGAACCATAATTGGTCTGATAGCCCCAGATGCGCACTGAAGACGCCAGCATCGGGTCTTTGCCGGATAATACCCAGGGGTCTTCAGGCTCCCACCAGCCCGAATGAACCACAACTTCTTCGCCCACCTTTACATCATCAACTTGCGTGCCAACAGCCCAGACAATGCCGGAGCAATCAGAACCGCCGGCATGAAAATCCTCCGGCTCGCCTTTCTTCTGGCGATCCGCAATCACATCAACCGGATAGCCCAGTGCCGCCCAGACATTATTATAGTTGATGCCGGTGGCCATCACATAGACGAGTACGTCTTTGGGCCCCAGTTGCGGCACATCGATGATTTCACGCTGCCAGGCTTTTTCAGGTTCGCCAAAGCGGTCCTGACGCACCACAAAGGCGTGCATCTTTTGCGGTACCGTGCCCGGTTCCGGCTTGTCACCAAGGTCATAGATTTCTTTTTCTGCTGGCGTGTACCCCATGGTCGTGCTCCTTCTTCAAGCTGTGTGATGTTATTTTAATGAGTGTGCCTTTTTTTCCAGATGTAAATCAACAAGGTAATTGGTAGAGGTGGGAACCTGTCGTATAGACAGACTTTGTGAATACGAAATCGGAAAAAACCTAATGTACCAGATTGCAAACCTCCGCCAACTTAAAGATCTGATTCAGTTTTTGCCTGAACACGACGAAGAAACCGAGGCGCTGGCACGGATGCGACAGGGCGAGTTAACCAAACCGCCAGGCTCCCTGGGCAGGTTGGAAGAGCTGGCCATATGGCTGTGCGCCTGGCAAAGCCGTGAACGCCCGCAACTGAAAAAGATACAGGCATTGGTGTTTGCCGGAAATCACGGCGTGACAGCACAAGGTGTGTCGGCCTATCCAGCTGAAGTCACCGGCCAGATGGTGAAAAATTTCAAGCGCGGTGGTGCCGCAATTAATCAGCTGTGCGAGGTGGTCGACGCCAAGCTTGAAGTTGTAGCACTTGAGCTCGACACTCCCACAGAAGATTTTACGCGCGCTCCCGCCCTGGATGAAAGCGCCTTTTTAAAGTGTTTCAATGCCGGATTAAGCGCCGTTGACAGCAACTCCGACTGCCTGATTGTCGGTGAAATGGGCATTGGCAATACCACGGTAGCGGCCGCTGTTTGTTTTGGACTGTTTGGCGGCGCGCCTGCCGATTGGGTTGGGCGGGGTACAGGTGTTGATGATGCCGGTCTCAAACTCAAAGAAAATGTATTGCAGCAAGGCCATGACCGCCACAAAAGCGTGCTTAAAGACCCCCTTGAGGTACTGCGCTGTTTAGGCGGGCGCGAACTCGTCGCGATTGCGGGGGCCGTACTGGCCGCGCGTCAGGCCCGCATCCCGGTGTTACTGGATGGCTTTATTTCCACTGCCGCAGTGGCCCCGCTTGAAATCATGGTGCCTGGTGCCCTGGATCATTGTGTTGTCGGGCACTGCTCATCAGAACCCGGTCACCACAGGCTTTTAAAGCACCTCAAAAAAGAGCCTCTGCTGGATTTGAATATGCGCCTGGGCGAGGGCAGTGGCGCTGCTGTTGCAGCCCTGGTCCTCAAGGCCGCCGTTGGCGTACACAATGGCATGGCAACCTTTGCCCAGGCAGGTGTAAGTGAAAAAACCTAAGAGCCGTCCACAATAAACAACGTGCACTTGGCGTTGGCCTGGCGAATTTTGGCGACGGGTTTGTATTCTTCTGAATTTGCGAATGCACGGGCTTTTTCCATGTCGGGAAATTCAATGATCACCATGCGCGTTGGCTGCCATAAATCATCTTCCATCATCTCCATCTCCCCACCGCGCACACGATAGATACCGCCGAATTTCTCAGCGATCGGTTTGGCCAGCGCCTTATAGGTTTCATATTCTTCGGGATTTTCTATTTTCGTATCAACAATAATAAAAGCACTCATGGCATCTCCTTGTTTTTTAAGTTTTTTCAACCCACACCGCATTATCAGGGATGGGCAGGTCATTGTTCAGGGTATAAAAATGCGGGTGAACAATAACCTGCTCTTTTTCAATCAGGATCATGCCATAAGCTGGTGGATCAAGCGCATGCGGCACCGGCGAGAATACATCCAGATTGAAAGCAATCTGATGGTTGGTACCGGGGAGGATTGAATAGGAGATATTGCGCCAGTTGCCGCTGATCGTGCGGTGCACGTGGCCCAGAAAAATGTGGCGAATGTTGGTAAAACCTTCAATTGCCGCTTCAAAGTGTGTTGTATCCAGCACCTTAAGCCGGTCCATCGAGGCCATGCCGATATCAAAAGGCGGGTGGTGCATGAAAATATAGACCGGCTGGTCGCCAGCGTCATGCAATTGATGCCTCAGCCATAGCGCCCGCGTTTCACAATATTCTCCCCAGCTCTGGCCCGCAGCAATGGTGTCCAGCAGTAAAAAATGGCCGAGGTCGGTTTTGATAACCTGTTGAATAAAACCGTTGGCATCGCGTTTTGCTTCGGGAAGATTTTCGCAAAAAGTATCGCGGTCATCATGGTTTCCCATCATGACATAATATTTCAAATCAAGATTGTCTGCCGACTTTTTAAAAGCACGATAGGTGTCGGCGGCACCATTGTTCGATATATCGCCTGAAAAAACACAAAAAGCTGCATCGCTCTGGTGTGAATTAACCGCCCTGATACAGGCATCAAGACTGTCAACCGGGTTTAATCCGTCCAGCAGGTTACCGGGCGTTACCAGATGGTTATCGGTTATCTGAATGATTTTCATTACTGAATTATTCCTGATGGTACACCGGTGGTGCGCTGGTAACACTATTCATACGGTTAAGAGAATACAATGACCGTTGATAAGTTGAGTTGTCTAATGGTATCAACTACCACATAACTGAAGTGCAAAGGATAGAGATGGCCGAGAAAGATGCCGGTAACGGGGCAGACGAAGCCAAAACCCTGGAGGATAGCGGACAAGGTTTGACGGAAGATACTTCCCAAATGTCCGGTATGCCAATTTTCTATGAAAAGCCTGAAATACTCGATTCAGAGCGCCACAAGGGTTTGGGATTGATAGATAGCGCATCGTTTTCATTTGCCGCCACCAGCAACGCCATTCCAATAAACGCCAGCGAATTTCCAGCGGCAGCGCGTGATTACCCCGTTGTTTTCATTGGAGAGCAGGAAGTAAATTCTGTCGCCATCGTTGGCCTCAGAAAAGGTGAAAACCTGATGGTGGACGCAGAGGAAAAATGGGCGCAAGGCACCTATATCCCCGCCTATGTTCGCCGTTATCCGTTTATTTTTGTGCGCCAGGATGGCGGCACACAATATGCTTTGTGTATTGACCGGGCATCAAACCGGATTGGCAGCGATGCCGACAGAAGGTTTTTTGATGACAGCAAAATGACCGAATTAAGCGAAAAAGCCATGGAATTCTGTACTCTTTTTCAACGTCATTTCCTGGCAACCGAAGTTGTTATAAAACAATTGATCGATTTTGATCTGCTGGTCACCCACCAGGTTCAGTTTAGCCTTGCCAATGGCGCCACCCTGACTCTGAAAGATTTCAAAGTCGTCGATGAAAGCCGCTTAAACGAGCTGGGCGAGGCGGATTTTATCAGCTTAAGAAAAACCGGAGCCCTGGGCGCGATTTACAGCCATCTTATCTCCCTGAACAGCTGGCAGCACCTGCTCATGCGCGTATCTGTCTAGAGCGTGTCACCGACAGTTTAAGTACCAGTTATCGGATATATGACACGCTTAAACAAGACAGGCTCTAGCCAGATTATTTGCCTTTTGAGATATTCTTGAAAGCTTCGGTAAAGCCAGCAAGATCGACGGGAATATTTATAGGTTTTTTATTGCTGGCCTGGAAGGCAACCCGCAGTTTTTTGCCTTTTTTCATGGCCGCCACCTGTTTTTCGGTAAGACCGCCCGAAGCATAGCATCCTTCCACGTCACAGGTTTCAATGAGCATCCGGGTTTCTTCGCCATCATCAATTTTAAAAGCAGTGCCGGCAGGTAAATACAACCCGTGGGGCAGAGAAAACAGAATGGCGATTTTTGGCTCAATTGTCTGGGGCTGAATAACGACCGCAAGCAAACGCTGCCCTGTCTGTCTAAATCTCAGGCTTTGCTGCATGCGGCAGAACTTTTTCTTGGTTTTAGGGTCTTCCCCGCATTGCACGGCCCACGGACTCTTTTTCTCGGTATTGGCATCATTTTTGATTTCTTTGAATTTTGCCCCCGGTACATCACCGTGGTTGGTTTGCGCCAGTACAATAGGGTTTTGAATTGGCTTGGTGTTCGCTTGTGGAGAATCGAAGAAAGCTTGAACCGGTGACAGGCTTGCTGCAAACAAAATTGTCGTCAGGCTTACGGGTCGGAAAATTTTTAAAAGTCTGTCTGTCATCTTACCTGTTCCTTACTCTTGCTAACACTTGACCATCATTGAACGGTCTTTTATGGCGTATTGGCTATTCAAGCCTCACATATTAACCCAAGCCTTACGCTTTCGCCAACCGTTTAGACACCAGGGTCACATAAATGTCGCTCTAGTAGCCTGCGCCATTGTATTTGGTATATATATCTATGTGCCTTCAAACAGCAAGATAACAAATGTCCAAACCAGCATCACCGAACAGCCACCGTCTGATAAATGCCCGATTGGCCATTGCAGCATCGCGCGTTTCTGAATACCAGAGCTTGGAAAACGGGTTCGTGGATATTGCAAACGGTGTTATCTCAGCAGTTGGTGACATGTCGAACCTGCCGGAAATCAGCGACGAAAACACAATTCAGGTAATTGACTGTAAAGGGCGGCTGACGACGCCGGGCCTGATAGATTGTCATACCCATCTGGTATACGGCGGTGAGCGCCAGCGTGAATTCGAGCAACGTTTGACGGGTCTGTCTTATGAGGCGATAGCGCGTAGCGGCGGTGGTATAAAATCTACTGTTGCCGCCACCCGAAAAACTGCTGTCGACGTCCTCGCCCAAACTGCTGCCGAACGGCTGGATTGTTTGCTGGCCGAAGGCGTGACCACCGTTGAAATCAAATCAGGCTATGGTCTCGATACGAAAACCGAAATCAAAATGCTGCGGGCCGCGCGAAAAGTAGAAAAAATGCGCCCCATCGATGTCAAGACCAGTTTTCTCGGCGCCCATGCCCTGCCGGACGAATATACCGGTCGCAGTGACGATTATATTGACCATGTGTGTAGCCACATGCTGCCTGCCGTAGCCGCAGAAGGTCTGGCCGATGCCGTCGACGGTTTTTGCGAAACCATCGCTTTTTCGTGCGACCAGATGGAACGTGTTTTCAAAGCTGCAGCACTGCATGATCTTCCGATAAAATTACATGCCGAGCAATTGTCCAATCTCGGTGGTGCTGCACTGGCTGCGCGCTACGGCGCCATGTCGGTTGACCACATTGAATACCTCGACCAAAAAGGCGTTGATGCCATCGCTGCCTCGGGCACAGTGGCAACGTTGCTGCCGGGAGCTTTTTACTATCTCAACGAAAACCAAAAGCCACCTGTTCAGGCTTTGCGCGATGCAGGAATTCCCATTGCCGTTGCAACAGATCACAATCCGGGCAGCTCACCGCTTTTGTCTCTTCTGGCCACCATGAACATGTCTTGCATATTATTTGGACTGACACCGCAGGAAGCATTGTTGGGTGTGACAGCCAATGCGGCAAAGGCTCTTGGGCTGGAAGATCGCGGTGTCATAGCCGTTGGCAATAAAGCGGATCTGGTTATCTGGCAGGCAACAGCCGCGGTCGATCTGGTTTATTCTTTAGGCAAAAACCCCTGCCATACAGTGCTCAAAAACGGTCAGATTGTTTTGACGAAAGGTGAAGATTGATATGTCATCAAGATTGGATAATACGCGGGTTATCCGCAGTCCCCGGGGCACAAAATTAAGTGCCAAAAGCTGGCTTACCGAAGCACCTTTGCGCATGTTGATGAACAACCTTGATCCCGAGGTGGCCGAACGCCCTGAAGAGCTGGTGGTTTACGGCGGTATTGGCCGTGCTGCGCGTGACTGGCCAAGTTTTGAGCGTATCCAGAAAGCCCTGATCAATCTGGAAAACAACCAGACATTGCTGGTGCAATCGGGAAAGCCGGTAGGGGTGTTTGAAACCCACGAAAATGCTCCGCGTGTGCTCATTGCCAATTCCAACATCGTGCCAAAATGGGCGACCTGGGAACATTTCAACGAACTCGATCGCAAGGGCCTGATGATGTACGGCCAGATGACGGCGGGCTCCTGGATTTATATCGGCTCTCAGGGAATAGTGCAGGGCACCTACGAAACATTCGTCGAAATCGGCCGCCGCCATTTTGGCGGCTCAATGAAAGGCCGCTGGATACTTACCGCGGGACTGGGTGGTATGGGCGGTGCCCAGCCGCTGGCAGCCACCATGGCCGGGGCTTCAATGCTGGCCATAGAGTGCCAGCCCAGCCGTATCGAAATGCGGCTAAAAACCGGTTACCTGGATGCACAGGCTGAGAATTTAAACGAAGCTTTGCAGATGATGGAAGATGCGCGCACAAAGGGCGAGGCGGTCTCTGTCGGCTTGTGTGGCAATGCCGCTGAAATCCTGCCGGAAATGGTGGCATTGAGCATCAAACCTGATGTGGTTACCGACCAGACCTCGGCGCACGACCCAGCCAATGGCTATCTGCCGGTCGGTTGGAGTATTGGTGAATGGGAGAACAGGCGCACAAGCGATCCTGACAGCGTGGCTGTGGAGGCCAGAA
>CAZVAZ010000067.1:0-10596 GCA_964625235.1 uncultured Hyphomicrobiales bacterium | reverse complement strand
GCGACAGTTTCGAACGTACTCGACATTGATTTTCCGTTTAACTTTAATTGTCAACCCGCCCTAAGTGGCACGAAAACCAGCCTCAGGCAATCATTTTCTCCCTTAAGATCAATGGTTGCATCGCACTTCGCTGAATGGATAAAACCGTTGCTGTCGAATGAATTAATATGATTGCTGGATGCTGAAATTCATCCGCCGCGGGATTTGCCTTCATCTTCGAGTTTTTGCAGATACGCAGCCCAGATTTCATCATGTTCAATGCCAAGCTTGTGCAGATAATCCCAGGAATAAATTCCAGAAGAATGCTGGTCGGTAAACTGGATTTTTACAGCGTAATTTCCCACCGGCTCAACGCTTAATATCTTAATCAGAATTTTTCCCGCTATTGTGACTTCCTGGCCCGGCCCATGGCCCTTAACCTCGGCACTGGGGCTTTCAACCCGCAGATATTCAGCTGACAAATCAAAGTTTTCACCGGTATCAAAACTGACGGCAAGAGTATCGCCTTTATCACGTACCCGCAGTTCAGTTGGCCAGGCTTTAGTTTCAGCGTTCATTTTTGTTCCTCGTCCAGATTACGCGCTTCTTCCATCAGCATTATCGGTATACCATCGCGAATTGGATAGGCCAGCCTGGCGGCAGGGCTGATAAGCTCGTGCCTGTCGCTATTATACTCAAGCGGCTGCTTTGTCACCGGACAAACAAGAATTTCCAGCAACTTGGGATCAACGCGATTGATTGTGGACGCATCTCTGACCGTAGTTTTAGAAGCCTTGGCTTTATCCGGTTTTTTACTCATTTACGCTTTTCCTATGATCTATTGCAGGGTTTTGTCTGTACCATCGGTTGTCTGGGCCAGTTCCATCTCGGTCAGGGCAATCAGAATATCGGCTCGGGCTTTGAGGTCTTCGGCTTCCAGCAGCGCCTGTTTTTCCTGCGGGCCATAAGGTGACATGATGCACAGGGAATTTACCAGCGTTTCGTTGGATGATTTGTGAACCGAATCCCAATCCGCTTCAAGACCATGAACAGAAAGATAGTTTTTGAATGTCGACAGCAAAACCTCGCGGTTGACATCTTCTTCACCAATGCCTGGGGTAAAATCGTTAATGTAAGGCTCGCAGTCGATCTGGCACATGCGGTAGACATAAGGGCACTCAAGCTCCTTGATGACTGTGAAGCGCGCAATGCCCGACAAGGTGATCAAGATGCGACCGTCGCCGGTTTCCGTGAACGATGTAATACGCCCGACACAGCCTACCCTGGCAATTTCGGGGCGCAGATCAGCATCATTCTGCATCGCAATATCGGCCTCACTGGCCGGTTGTATCATGCCAATCAGCCGGTCCGCCGACATTGAATTATTGACCATCTCCAGATAGCGCGGCTCGAAAATTACCAGCGGCAATTGCCCGCGTGGCAACAACAGCGCTCCGGCCAGCAGAAAGATCGGCACAGCAGCGGGAATATCCGTTGGCGATTTGTAGTTTTGAGAAAGATAGGGCACGGCACTCCCTTTTACGAAAACAGTAAGGTCGACAGGCGGCGGCGTCCGGCAACGGAGGCTGGATCAGCAAACCCCCAGGCTTCAAAAAACTGTAACAGCTGTTTGCGCGCTGCCTCGTCATTCCAGTTTACATCTTTTTCCATTATTGCAATCAGATGATCAACGGCCCCTTCGCGGTCATTTTTCCGGTTCAGTGCCAGCGCCAGATCAAGGCGCGTTTGAAGATCGTCGGGATCAGCTTCAAGTTTTGCCGACAGCTCCGCATCAACAGAGCTGTCACCTGGCTGTTCCGCCAGCTCCAGAGATGCACGAGCACTGGCAATATCGGGATCTTTTTCCATTGAAGGCGGTGTCAGGCTAAGGGTTTTTCTCGCCAGATCAAATTCGCCCGCGTCAATCTGACATTTTGCCAGACCTGCAATGGCTTTCAGATTGTCGTTTTCATGTTGAATAATTTGCGCATAAATCTGCGCCGCCGCCAATGGGTCGTTATTCTGCAGAGCACTTTCAGCCGCTGCAAATGCTCCTTCCACCCCGTCATCGGGAGCCATTGCGATAACTTTTTTAATAAATTCCGTAACCTGACTTTGCGGCAAAGCGCCGGTAAAGCCCTCCACAGGCCGCCCGTCAATGAAGGCAAAAACCGTTGGTATTGATTGCACCCGCAATTGCGCTACCAGTTGCTGGTTTTCATCCGCATCAATTTTCACCAGCCTCACCTTGCCCTGAGCTGCCATGACAGCCTGCTCAATTGCCGGTCCAAGCTGTTTGCACGGCCCACACCACGGCGCCCAGAAATCCACAATAACCGGCACCTGTTTGGACGCTTCAATTACATCTGCAGCAAAGCTTTTGGTATCACCATCCTTTATCAGATCTTTCATGGCGTTCTGGGCGTTGCCACCTAACAGTATTTCACTCATTTATCCTGTAACTCTCCTGCAAATTGTGTGTTTGGTTCTGGTTTGATTATAGCCTAAAATGGGTATGAGGGTGAGATAGTTCAATTACGGTGTGAACAACACATCAATTTCCGCTCAGTTGATGTGTTGTTCGATATCGACAACGAGAAGCTCATGACCGCAGGCCTTTATGAAAACCATAAGATCCCTGGAAGCCGTTGTTATGGTTTGTTCATTGGTTAACGGATGAAAGTTAAGTTTTTCGTGCGCCATCATCTTTTCATCAAGGACAACATTGACGCGGGCGTCACCATCGTTGATAAGGGCAAACGGAGTGACAGAGCCCGGTGTAACGCCTAAAACCTCAAACAACAGCTCAGGCCTGCCAAAACTCAACCGCGCTGAGCCGATTTTCGTATTCAGTGTCTTCATATCAATGCGGGCATCTTCAAGACAGACCACCAACCACAATTTACCCTTTTTGTCTTTCAAAAACAGGTTTTTGCAATGACCGCCACTTATTTCCCCACGCAATTGCCGCGATTCTTCCACCGTGCCCAGAGGTGGGTGGCAATGCAGGTCATAAGCGATATCAAGCCTGTCAAGCTCTTCAAGCAGCTGTTGCGGGGTTAAGGCCATGGTGTCATTTGTTCCAAAATTGTTATTCTGAACTTTTAATGCATTTTGTTTGACGGTTTCTATTGCATTTACCAACATGTTGCGCAATAACATCGCTCGATCCAGACGCTGAATTTTAAAACTCAGCAAACGCCAAAAGTTGAGCGGGCGTAGCTCAGGGGTAGAGCACAACCTTGCCAAGGTTGGGGTCGTGAGTTCGAATCTCATCGCCCGCTCCAATTTTTCTTATAATTAACAATATGTTAGAAGAATTACTGGTCGGCAGATTTTTGCCTTGAACCGCTGGGGGAGCGGCGGCACGAAAAAAAGCGCACAACCTCGCATAAAATAATATAAATCAACAGGTTATGTGTCAATGAGCATTTAAAACTGACCCACCCAGTTTGGGCCAATGCCGGATAATATTGTCTCATCGATGTCTCGGAGGGCTGTCCATAAACCCCGCTTCGTGAAGTGACCACACAGCAGACGTAGCGGAGCAGGGGCTGTGGTCAAGCCGGGCTTTTGGTTTCCGGTTTTTTCTTGTTGCGACTTTGAGAGAACCGGTATGAGTTGTTGCCGGTTTCGATGATTGAGCAATGATGTGATCCTGTCGAGGAGCGTGGTTGTCATCTTGGCATCACCGAAGACAGAGGCCCATTCGCCGAACTCAAGATCGGTGGTGATAATGCCACTGGTATTTTTCATAGAGTTTGGAGATCAGGTGAAAGAGCAGTGCTCCACCTGATTTTGGGAATGGAATGTACCCCAGTTCATCGACAATGACACAATGGGTCTGGCTGAGCTGGCGGGTCAATTTTGCATGCTTATTCACACAATAAGAAGCTCGGAATTGGCATTGTGGTTTTTGTCCGCATCAAGGTGTCGGAGCATGGCAGGCAGGCTTTGCTCGAATTTGAGCAGGTAATCTGCAAATTCCCACAGGTGCAGGAGTGCCAGCTTTTACTCGGCGAAATTGATTTTCGCCTGCGGGTGATTGCCAAAAACCTTGATGATTATGAAGCTTTCCAGCGTAAGGATTTAATGCAGATGAAAGGCGTGCGCGAAGTTCCAATCAAACTTATGTACAGATTTTAATTGTTCTTCCATTTGATTGAACATCCCATGGAGGGAATTTGCGTCTTGGGCCCATGCCCGCATTGAGACACCTGTTTCATTGCATCGTATAATTCACGGGTCAAATCCACATGCCCCGCCTGCCTGCCTGAAGCATCCAGCCGTCCGCGATATTGCAACCCGCCTTTGGCATTAAAACCAAAAAAATCAGGCGTACAAACAGCACCATAAGACTTGGCAACGCTTTGGGTTTCGTCATGCAGATAGGCAAAGGGAAAATCATTGGCAGCGGCCACCGCCTGCATTCCTTCAAAGCTGTCTTCCGGGTAATCATCGGCATCATTGCCGTTAATTGCTACCACGCCAATCCCCAGTTCAGTCAGGTCACGGGCATCTTTGATGATGCGATCAAGTATGGATTTAACATAAGGGCAATGGTTGCAGATAAACATCACCAGCGTGCCTTTGGGTCCGGACACATCATTCAGAGACATCATTGTGCCATCAACATTTTTCAAAGTGAAATCCGGTGCCTGCCAGCCAAAATCACATATGGGTGTTTCTACAGCCATATTTTCCTCAAGCCTTCACAGCGGCCTCAGCAGCGGCCCTGATTGCGCGAATATTTTCGCCATAAGGTGCGGGATTAGCCACTGATCCGCCTTTGAACACAGCTGAGCCCGCCACCAGCACATCGGCACCGGCAGCAGCCATCAAGGGTGCCGTTTGCGGCGTGATACCACCATCGATTTCAATGTGAATTGACCGCTCACCTATCATCGCGCGCAGCTGTTCGACTTTGGCCACCTGCGAATGGATAAATTTCTGCCCGCCAAATCCGGGATTAACCGTCATGACGCAAACCAGATCTATGAGGTCGATTACATATTCAACAGCACTGGCCGGTGTCGACGGATTAAGCGCAACGCCGGCCTTGCACCCAAGATCACGGATATATTGCAATGAGCGATGCAGATGCGGGCCTGCCTCGGCGTGAATTGTCAGAACATCAGCACCGGCATCAGCAAAATCTTTTAAAAAACCATCCACCGGCGCTATCATCAGATGCACATCCATTACCGTCTTGATGTGCGGTCGAATGGCGGCACACGTAGCCGGGCCAAAGGTGATGGTGGGAACGAAATGCCCGTCCATCACATCCACATGCACCCAGTCGCAGCCCTCAGCCTCGATGGCTTCACACTCAAGGCCGAAATTGGCAAAATCCGATGCCAGTATTGACGGGGCGATTTTAATGGAACGGTCCATGATATCCTCAAGGTCTCAAGAGTTGGATTTTCTACTTGCTTTGCCCTCGAGTGTCAATTGACGCCTGAAGCAAGCTGTTATTGCCAATCCTGGCATCGCCTTTATTTCAACTGACACCGACAGAAGCGGTTGAAACAAATTACATTTGATGCTCTATTTAGAGCAAAAGGCCTGCACAAAAAGGTCTGATAAACAATGAGGTATTTTAATCATGCGTAATCTTCAATTACCTGGCCGCTCACCTGTTCACGCTCCCACCGCAATGGCCAGCACCTCACATCCCCTGTCAACACAGGTGGCCATTGATGTGTTGAAATCAGGCGGCAATGCCATGGATGCAGCCGTTGCTGCATGTGCGGTTCAATGTGTGGTCGAGCCGGGCTCAACCGGCATAGGCGGGGATTGCTTTTGCCTTTACTCCAAAGGCGGGTCGGACGAGATTATTGCCTTTAACGGTTCGGGCCGCGCACCTGCCGCAGCCTCAATCGACTGGTATCAGGACCACGGCATTTCAGAAATTGAAGTTGACACTCCTCATGCGGTAACCGTTCCAGGATCAATTGATGCCTGGAGCCAGCTTGTTGGCGATCACGGTAAAAAAAGCCTCGGCGAGCTTTTGGGCCCGGCAATTGCTTATGCCCGTGATGGCTATCCAATATCCTCTCGGGTACATACAGATTTCAAAAACTGTGAGGCATTGCTGCGGGCAAGTGAAAACGCAGCTGAAATATTCCTGCCGGATGGTTCAGTACCCGCTGTTGGCCGCATGCATTTTCAACCGCTGCTTGCCGCAACCCTGCAAAAAATCGCTGATCACGGTCGCGATATTTTCTATACCGGGGAAATTGCCCATGACATTGTTGATTATCTGCAATCAAAAGGCGGCTTGCACACATTGGCCGATTTCGCTTCAGCTGAAGGTGAGTATGTCACCCCCATATCCACTGAATTTCGTGGATATCAGGTGCATGAATGCCCACCCAATGGTCAAGGCGTGATTGCGCTTTTACTGTTGAATATCTTCAGTGGAATTAGGCTCGATTCGACAGATCCGATAACAGTGGACCGTCTTCATACCGAGCTGGAAGCCTGTCGCATGGCCTATGCTGCGCGTAACATTTATCTGGCTGATCCTGATCACAGTGAGGTGCCGGTTGAAGAAATTCTGTCAACCGAATTTGCCACCCGGATTCGCGAGGCTATTGACCTTACGCGCGCGGTTGAGCCGCCAGTTGATGTGGATTTACCGCGCCATGAAGACACGGTTTATATTTCTGTAGTGGATAAGGACAGAAACTGCTGCAGTTTTATCAATACAGTGTTCACCGGCTTTGGCAGTGGCCTGGTTGCGCCTGAATCCGGTGTTGTTCTGCAAAGCCGGGGCATGGGTTTTTCTCTAAATCCTGACAGTCGTAATTGCATCGCCGGCAACAAGCGCCCGCTGCATACGATTATTCCCGGCATGGTAACCAAAGAAAATCGCGCGGTCATGCCGTTTGGCGTCATGGGCGGCGAATATCAGGCCTTTGGACACATGCAGTTTTTAACGCGGCTGTTGGATTACGGCCTCGATATTCAGCAAGCCATGGATTATCCGCGCACTATGGTCGACCCTTTCACCGGTGATGTAGAAGTTGAAGCCGGAGTGCCGGAAGAAATCAGGGAACAACTGCGCAGTCGCGGTCACAGAATATCTGCTGCCAAACGCCCCATCGGCGGCTCCCAGGCTATCTGGATAGATTGGGAACAGGGGGTGCTGACAGCAGGTTCAGACCCGCGAAAAGATGGTTGTGCCATCGGCTATTAAAGCGATAATCAAGAAGGGTAATCACCATGACCACACAACCGATCTCACGCTTTCCTGTTCCTGATATCAATGGCCTTCCAGAAGATATAAAGGCGAAAATTCTGGCGGTGCAGGAAAAAGCCGGATTTATTCCCAATGTTTTTCTGGTGCTGGCGCATCGCCCCGATGAATTTCGCGCGTTCTTCGCTTATCACGATGCCCTGATGGAAAAGGACAGCGGTCTCAGCAAAGCCGACATGGAAATGATTATCGTTGCCACGTCAAACGCCAACAGCTGCCATTATTGCGTTATTGCCCACGGGGCGATTTTACGCATCCGGGCGAAAAATGCGCTTGTGGCCGATCAGGTTGCCGTCAACTATCGCAAGGCGGACATTTCAGCGCGCCAGATGGCGATGCTGGATTTCGCCCTTAAGGTCTGCAACCACGCTCACACCATTGACGATAATGATTTTGATATTCTGCATGGCCATGGGCTAAACGATGAAGACATCTGGGACATAGCCGGCATCACATCGTTTTTCGGCCTGTCCAATCGCATGGCCAATGTTACCTCGATGCGGGCCAATGATGAGTTTTACACCATGGGACGAGATGTTAAGCCATGAGCCTGCCGTCTTTATTCGATAATCTGCGCGCACCGATTGTGGCAGCACCTCTGTTCCTGATTTCCAACCCGGATCTGGTGATTGCCCAATGTAAGGCCGGTATTGTCGGCAGCTTTCCGTCCCTCAACGCCCGCCCGGTGGAGCTGCTGGATCTGTGGCTGATGCGTATCACCGCGGAGCTGGAGCGCTACAGTAATGCCAACCCTGAAAACCCTGCAGCCCCTTATGCGGTCAATCAGATTGTCCATAAAACGAACGAGCGCCTGTGGGAGGACGTGGAAGTCTGTGTGAAGCACAAGGTGCCGATTATCATAACATCGCTGGGTGCAAACCCGGAACTCAATGACGCCATTCATGAATATGGCGGCATTGTCCTGCACGATGTTATCAATAACCGCTTTGCCAGAAAAGCAATTGAAAAAGGAGCCGACGGCCTGATTGCTGTTGCTGCCGGTGCCGGTGGTCATGCTGGCACAATTTCACCTTTTGCCCTGGTGCAGGAAATTCGCCAATGGTTCGATGGCCCACTGTTGCTGGCCGGCTCCATCGCCACCGGCGGTGCCGTTCTCGCTGCCCAAGCCATGGGCGCTGATCTCGCCTATATCGGCTCACCCTTCATTGCCACTGAAGAGGCCAATGCATCAGACACCTATAAACAGATGATTGTTGATTGCAGCGCCGATGATGTCATCTATTCCAATCTCTTCACCGGTGTCCACGGCAATTATCTCAAACCCTCGATTGCAGCTCAGGGACTTGATCCCGACAATCTGGCCCAAGGCAGTCTTTCAACCATGAAGTTCGGCTCCGGCAGTGGTTCCAAATCCAAGGCCTGGAAGGATATACTGGGTAGTGGTCAGGGCATAGGGGTGGTAGGAAGTATTGTTCCGGTAACAGAACGAATTTCAGAGATCATCAATCAGTATGATGCAGCAGCGGCACGGATGGGAATTTCCACACATCCCAAGTCTAACTCCTAGCTTCTTTCATCATCTCACGAGCAATGATCAGTTGCTGAATTTGTGATGTCCCTTCATAAAGCCGGTAAAGCCGCACATCGCGATAGAATCTCTCGATACCATAATCAGCAACATACCCGGCACCTCCGTGGATTTGCACCGCACGGTCCGCCACACGCCCTACCATTTCGGAAGCGTAATATTTGCAAATTGCCGCCAGTTTGATAACATCCTCACCGGCATCCTTGCGCCGGGCGGCATCCAGCACCATGGTTTTTGCCGCATAGGCCTCGGTTTCACAATCGGCCAGCATCGCCTGCACCAGCTGAAAATCAGCGATGGGTTTGCCAAACTGTTTGCGTTCCATGGCATAGGCCAGACTGTCACGGATTAAACGCTGGGCATTGCCGATGCACATGCCCGATATGGTAATACGACCACGGTCGAGAACCTTCATCGCCGTCCTGAACCCCCGGCCCTCGACACCACCGATTAAAGCGTCGACAGGTATGCGGCAATCTTCAAAAATTACATCACACACATGCGCACCCTGCTGACCCATTTTCTGGACGCGCGGCCCCAGCGACAGGCCCGGTATCCCCGCCTCCACCAGAAAAGCGGATATTCCCGATGCACCTTTTGTTGATTTATCGGTGCGCGCCATAACGGTAAACAGATTGGCCTGTGGTGCGTTGGTGATAAAGCGTTTGGTGCCATTGAGAATATAATCGCTGCCATCCAGGATGGCTGATGTCTGTAGGGATGCTGCATCGGACCCTGCCTCAGGCTCGGTCAAAGCAAACGATCCGATGATTTCGCCTGCGGCCATTTTGGGCAGATATTTCTGTTTCTGCGCGAGCGTACCGTCCATGATGATACCTTGTGAACCGATACCATTGTTGGTGCCGAACACCGAACGGAAAGCAGGCGTGGTGTGGCCAAGCTCAATGATAATCTGAACCTCTTCTTCAAGATTAAGACCAAGACCGCCATATTCTTCAGGTGTGGCCAGACCGAACAATCCCAATGCACGCATATCATCAACCACATCGGCTGGAATTTCATCTTTCTCATTCACCTCGGCTTCCAGAGGGATAAGCCGCTTTTCGACAAAGCGGCGGATGGTGTCGATAAGGTGTGAAAATGTTTCCTGATCCAAAGCCATAAGGATAGTCTCTCCGAAAAGTGTGGCGGCGGGGGTAATTGAATTGTTTCGCTATGCAGAATTTATTACCATAAAATGAAATCCTAGTATAGGCTTCTGCTGAAACTTGTCGTTGCAATATTCGTTTAAAAAAATTTGTGAGACCTATGCAGAAAATCCTTGAGCATGATTTGCTTGAACTGGGTGATGCCACAAAAGACCGGCGGTTCGTAACGGCACTGGCCCGCGGCCTTGATGTGCTGCGCAGCTTTAAACCCGGTGATATTTCACTGGGAAATCTGGAGATCGCCAAACGCACAGGACTGCCCAAACCAACCATCTCGCGGCTGACTTACACATTAACTCACCTTGGCTATCTCACATATTCAGCCAAACACGGCACTTATCAACTGGGCTCAGGAGTTCTCTCCTTAGGATACGCCATGTTATCAGGCCTCAACATTCGTGAACGCGCCCGACCCTATTTGCAGGAATTATCGAACGAGCTTGACGTTACCGTTGCTCTGGGCGGTCGTGATCGCATGGAGATGGTTTACCTGGAAGTCTGCCGCGGGCCTGCCGCTGTAACCCTTACCATTGATGTGGGTACACGTATCCCTCTGGCCTCAACTGCCATGGGCCGTGCACTGCTGGCCGCCCTGCCTCCCGGTGAGTGCGAATTTCTGATGCAACACGTCAAGAAGC
>CAZVAZ010000066.1:0-10649 GCA_964625235.1 uncultured Hyphomicrobiales bacterium | reverse complement strand
TATACTGCTCATTCCAAAGTCTGGTTAATCGAAATAATGTTCATTTTACAGAACACCACGGACGTTTTCGCTGTTTTCAGCACTCAAGGTGTTAATCATCAAACGCTCTAACCATTTAAAAATGGACGAGAAAAGAAGATAATTAGCATCGTACTACAAAAAGAACAAATAGTATTTTATAAAGGACAGCGTGAATGTCAAGACCACCAAGACGAAAAAATGCTTCCTCGAGGAAAAGTGATGGCGATGCCAGCTATTCACCGGAGCTGGGTAAAACCATTCAGCGGCTGCGAAAAGCCTATAATCTGTCGCTGGGGGAATTGTCTGATCAATCCGGCGTCGCCAAGTCAATTATTTCGCAGATTGAGCGCAACGAGACCAACCCCACTCTGGCCACGGTATGGCGTCTCAGCAAAGCGCTTGATACGACGATTGATCAGGTTTTAACTTCTGAAGAACATTCAAATATAATCGAAAAAAGCGGAGTTTCCGCCATTCCGGTGCTGACCAGCGAAGACGGATTATGCACGATGGCAATCATCGGCTGGCTCAAAACCGTCGATTGGGTGCAATGGTATGATTTCAAGGCGCAAGTTGGCGGCGTGCTCGAATCAGACCCTCATCCCAAAGGCTCGGTAGAAAATCTTTCCGTATTGCAGGGAAAACTCGAAGTCTGGGTTGATGGTGACAGTAACACGGTTAAACAGGGCGAAACCCTGCGCTACCGTGGCGATCTTCCTCACAGAATTACAAATATAGGTGATGGTCCGGCCCACGCCACCATGGTCAATCTGGTCAAATCTTCCGTCATGACCTGATGCCAGATGATGTTTTAGAGGAAAATTGAGATGGGTTTCCGGTATACGGAAACTGATGGAAGCGGCATTAAAACATGGGTTTATTGATGTTTTTTCCATTGCATTTGCAATTTCAGGAAAAACGTTCTATTTGTGTGACCGAATGAATTGAGCCCATTCAAAGGTTAAGGAATTTCATATGCCAGATAATGTCATGTTGCAGGAGGAGTTGCTTGTCGCAAAAGCAAAGCCGGTCAAAAAAGACCGGACCGGTCAGGTTCAGTCTCTGTCACGCGCGCTTAGCATCCTCAATACACTGGCTGATTCCGATGGCGGCTTTTCACTCAGTGATCTGGCGTTGACGGTGGGTCTTGCCCCTTCCACCACCCACAGATTGCTGACAACCTTGCAAAACGAAAGATATGTCGCCTTTGATGCCGAGCGGCGGGTGTGGAACGTTGGTGTTCAGGCGTTTCAAACCGGCAACGCCTTCCTCAAAACCCGCGATCTGGTGTCCTTGGCGCGCCCCTTGATGCGCCGATTGATGGAGACCAGCGGTGAAACTGTAAATCTTGGTATTTCTGATCATGGTGAAGTTATCTATCTGGCCCAGGTTGAATGTCTTAAATTGATGCGGGCAATTACGCGTCCCGGTGGCCGCGTGCCGATGCATTGTTCAGGCATTGGCAAAGCCCTGCTGGCCTGGATTTCCGATCGCGAGGTTAATTCAATCCTGCACGCGCGCGGCCTGCAGCGGATTACCTCCACAACAATTGATACGCCCGCGAAACTCCGTGAAGACCTGGAGAAAATTCGCACCCGTGGATTTTCCTTTGATGATGAGGAAAATGGCGTCGGTCTGCGCTGTGTCGCCAGTGTTGTCTTTGACGAAAACGGCATGCCGCTGGCGGGTATTTCGCTGTCCGGTCCCACCGCACGCCTCAAGGATGAAAGAATTCAGGTACTGGGTGCCAATGTGGTTGAAGCAGCTGTTCGGATTACCCAGGCCATGGGTGGACGAATTCCCAAAAACCATCCCTTATCGTTGAATTAAATGCCGGAAAACCAACGCGAATTTCTTGAAGCTTTATTCGAGGTGAGCGTAAAGGCCGCTGACCCGCTTCATTGCCTCGCCCCCTTCCTGTCGCCAAAGCCCGCCGGCCGTGCAATCGTTCTGGGTGCTGGAAAGGCTGCTGCCTCAATGGCGAAGGCGGTGGAAAATGCTTGGGGCGGAGATATTGAGGGCCTGGTGGTCACCCGCTATGATCACGGACTTTCCCTCGATCACATTGAAGTTGTTGAGGCCGCTCACCCGGTGCCGGATGCCGCCGGTATGGGCGCCGCCAAACGCATATATGAGCTGGCCTGCAGTGCGCGCCGGGGCGATCTGGTTTTGTGCCTGATGTCGGGCGGCGCATCGTCATTATTGTCCCTGCCTGGTGGTGATTTGGATTTAAGCCACAAACAATCGATCAACAAAGCCCTGCTTAAATCCGGGGCCGACATCACAGAAATGAATTGCGTGCGCAAACACCTCTCGGCCATCAAGGGCGGCCGTCTGGCCGTTGCCGCCCACCCGGCCTCAGTTGTCACACTGGCAATATCAGACATTCCGGGAGATGACCCCGCTACAATCGGCTCAGGCCCCAGCCTAGGTGATAAAACCACAGTTGCCGAGGCTGTTGAAATTTTGAAAAAATACGCCATTGAAGTGCCTGAACCGGTGAGGGCGCATCTTGAAAGTGATGCCGGAAAAACCCCGGGACCTGATGATGCAAGGCTGGCTGGCAATCAATTTCATATGATTGCCACACCACAAATATCACTCAACGCTGCAGCAGAGTTTGCAAAATCCAGAAACATCACACCGGTAATTCTTGGCGACAGTATCGAAGGCGAAGCGCGTGAAGTGGCAATCGTCATGGCCGGCATCGCGCGTCAGGTGGCAAAATTTGGTCAACCCGCACCCGCACCGTGTGTTCTGCTTTCCGGCGGCGAAACCACTGTCACGGTAAAGGGCAATGGCCGCGGTGGCCGCAACGCTGAATTTCTGTTGGCGCTTTTGAATGAACTCAAAGATCACAGCCGCATTCACGCCATCGCCTGTGATACCGATGGTATTGATGGCTCGGAAGATAATGCCGGTGCCTATTTCAACCCGGAAAGTCACCGCCGCGCACTTGCGGCAGGTCTTGATGCCGCAGCCTGTTTAAATCGCAACGATGGTTATGGCTTTTTTGAGACTTTGGGAGATTTGATTTTTACCGGTCCAACGCGAACCAACGTCAATGACTTCCGGGCAATTTTGATAGAGTAAGATATTTTTTGAAAAGAACCTTTCACGCGCAAAAGATTTGTATAAATTTTGACAATAGCCTGCCTGCACCGCAATTTTCCAATATTAAGCCACATCAAAATTCAGCACAAAGCACCCTGTGGTGATCACAATCGTGGTGAAATTTGATTGTCATAAACATGGATAAATGCTAGGCGATATGGATAACTAATTAGGGAGAGAAAAATGTCACTAAAAAATATGCTGCTTGGTGCAGCAGCCGCTATAGCCTTTAGTATGGTGGGGATGGGAACATCAGGTTTGAGTGTTGTCACTGCCTCAGCACAAGAGGTGGATTGTAACCGTGGTACGCTGGATAAGGCTTATTGCGACCGGAATTTTGACCAGACCGCAGATTTACCACTTGATCCAAAAGACTGGATCAACCCGGATACTATTATCTTCACCTATACACCGGTTGAAGATCCGGCTGTTTATGCCAGCATCTGGGATGGATTTGTTGCCCACATGGCAAAAACCACCGGCAAGAAAGTCGTATTTTTTCCAGTGCAATCAAATGCAGCACAACTGGAAGCCATGCGTTCGGGCCGTTTGCATGTTGCCGGATTTAACACTGGCTCCAATCCAATCGCAGTCAGCTGTGCCGGGTTCGTGCCTTTCGGCATGATGGCCAAGAACGATGGATCCTTCGGCTACGAAATGGAAATCATTGTCCCCATGGATTCCAAAATGCAGTCTCCTGCCGACATCAAAGGCAAGACAATGGCCTTTACCTCACCAACATCCAATTCCGGCTTCAAAGCGCCTTCAGCGCTTTTGAAAGGTGAATTTGGTCTGGTAGCGGATAAAGACTTTAAGACTGTATTCTCAGGCAAACACGATAACTCCATACTGGGTGTCTACAATGGGGATTATGAAGTAGCCGCTATTGCCAATTCTGTTCTGGAGCGGATGATCCGCCGTGGTGGTATTATTGAAGAAGGGAAAATACGCTCGATTTACAAGTCGCAGACATTCCCAACCACAGGCTACGGTATTGCTTATAATATCGATCCCACGCTTGCAGCCAAGATCAAGCAGGCATTCTGGACATACGAGTGGGATGATAACTTCAAAAAAGAGTTCAAGAAAGCTGACCGCTTTATTGGCATCACACACAAATTCGACTGGTCGGTTATTCGCCAGATCGATGCAGCAAATGGCGTAAGTTACGACTGTAAGTAATACGCATATTTTACCATCATGACAGCCGGTTCACCTTATTGGTGGGGGACCGGCTGTTTTCAATATAAATAATCGAAAAATTTTAGCTGTTGGCAACGAATTTTAGCTGGAGGGTACATGCTGCGTCTTGAGGGATTGGGCAAACGCTACAAGACTGGGGATGATGCGCTGAAAGGCGTTGATCTGGAAATACCTGACGGGCAGGTGATTGCCCTGATTGGTCCTTCGGGTGCCGGTAAATCGACTTTGATACGGTGCGTTAATCGCCTGGTTGAGCCAACCCGGGGGAAAGTTTATCTCAACGATCTGGAATTGACCGGTCTGTCATCGGGCGCGCTTCGAAAAGCCCGTCGTCGCATGGGTATGATTTTTCAGGAATATGCTCTGGTTGAGCGTTTGACCGTAATGGAAAATGTGTTGTCGGGACGATTGGGTTATGTCGGCTTCTGGCAGGCTTTTTTACGCAAATTTCCAAAAGATGATGTTCGCGAAGCCTATCGCCTGCTTGACCGGGTAGGCATGATGGATATGGCGGACAAGCGCGCCGATGAGTTGTCCGGTGGCCAGCGTCAAAGGGTGGGTATATGCCGCGCGCTTATCCAGAACCCGGAGCTGTTGCTGGTTGATGAACCCACGGCAAGTCTTGATCCCAAAACGTCGCGTCAGATTATGCGCCTTATTAACGAACTTTGCGCCGAACGTGGCCTCGCCGCAATCATCAATATTCACGACGTGCTGCTGGCGCAGATGTTTTCCCAGCGTATCGTTGGCCTCAAGGAAGGTGCCATTGTCTATGACGGACCGCCCGATGGTCTGAAACCTTCGGTGTTGACGGAAATCTATGGCGAGGAAGACTGGGAAGCGACTATCGAGGACGTTGATGAAGAGGCCGATGTAGACAAGGTGGTGGCATGAGTGATGCTCCCATATCCACCGCCTCTTATGCGGATACCTGGAAACGCCCGCCTTTTATAAAAAGCCCGTTACTGCGTTGGTTCCTGATACTGGGTTTTGCCATTTATCTGGCCCTCGCGCTTGGTACAATGGATGTAAACTGGACACGGGCGCTTGAAGGAATTCCGCGCGGCGGTCGGTTTATCCAGGCGTTTTTCCCGCCAAATTTTGCTGACAATCGTGGCGTCGTATTTGACGGCATAATGGAAAGCATCTGGATGGCGATCATATCGACGATATTCGGGATCATAATGTCTGTGCCAATTGGCCTTGGGGCCGCCCGCAACCTGGCCCCGGGCTGGGTTTATTTTCTGTGCCGGGGAATTATCACTACGTCGCGGTCTTTTCCCGAAGTGATTTTGGCAATCTTCGCGGTTAAACTGTTTGGCTTTGGGCCCTTTGCCGGTTTTGTCGCTCTTTCAATCGGTACCATCGGGTTTTTTGCCAAACTGCTGGCTGAAGACATTGAGGCAATGAACGCTTCCCAGGCCGAGGCAGTCAAGGTTACCGGCTCCAGCTGGTTTCAGTGGATCAATTATGCCATTCAGCCTCAGGTAATGCCGCGCATGATCGGGCTTTCAATGTATCGCCTTGACATTAACTTTCGCGAAAGTGCAGTGGTTGGAATTGTCGGCGGAGGAGGTATCGGTGCCACTCTCAATACGTCGTTCAGTCGTTATGAATTTGATACAACCGCGGCCATTTTGATAATGATTATCGCGATTGTTATGGTGCTCGAATACTCGTCAGGTTATTTAAGAAAGTGGGTGCAGTAATGCCGCTAATTGAAACCAGCGACGGCCCGCTTTGGAAGCGCCGTACAAGAAAAGAAACATTTACCAGATTTTTCTTCTGGCTGGTTGGGCTGTCGATTGCCGGTTTTGCCTGGAAACTTATTTCGGATAAAACCAACTGGGATTTTGTCCGCAGCGCACCCAAAGAAGGCGCTGACATTGTTTCGCGTATGATGCCGCCGGACTGGAGTTATATGGATGTGTTGTGGATACCGGTGTGGGAAACCATCAACATGGCAACGCTTGGCACTTTGATCGCCATGGTAATTGCCATTCCGGTGGCTTTTATGGCGGCCAGAAATACAACGCCGCATCCGCTGGTACGGGCATTTGCCTTGCTGATTACAGTGACATCACGCTCGGTGAATTCGTTAATCTGGGCGCTGATACTGGTGTTTATTCTCGGACCGGGTGTGTTGGCCGGGACCATTGCAATTGGCCTACGTTCAATTGGCGGGTTTTCCAAATTGCTTTACGAGGCAATCGAGGAAATCAATCCGGCACAGGTTGAAGCAATTGAAGCAACGGGAGCGAGCCGCCTGCAGCAGATAGTCTATGGTATCGTGCCACAGGTATTGCCGACATTTGTTGGCGTCGGTGTATTTCGCTGGGACATTAATGTGCGCGGCTCCACTATTCTGGGGCTTGTAGGCGCCGGTGGCATTGGCTTGCAACTGAGTGGCTCTATCAATACCCTGGCCTGGACACAGGTGTCGACGATCCTGCTGGTTATTCTGGTGACCGTGATCATTTCTGAATGGGTATCGGCCAAAGTGCGCGGTGCCATTATTTAGACCATGACGGATACCCTGTCTTTAACGCAAGCCTTCGACCTGTACGAAAAAGCCCGCCGCTTTATGCCAACGGCTGAGTTTCCGGCAAACGTGATTGAAATATCAGGTCTGGTGGAAATCGCCGACAGGTTTGATGTGGCGGTTCTTGATTCGTTTGGTGTTCTCAACATAGGTGAGGGTGCCATTCCCGGTGTTGCTGAAACTGTTGAGGCTTTGCGCCAATTAGGCAAACACATCATCGTTTTGACCAATGGTGCAACGCTGGATCAACCCGGTGCGGTGGCAAAGGTGAAAGGTTTTGGCTTTGACATCGACAGTGATGATGTCATCTCCAGTCGCTCGGCTCTCAAATTCGGATTGCAACCTTTTGATCGCCACATGCTCTGGGGCATTGCGGCCCCCGCCCATTCCAACTGTCACACGCTTGACATTGAATTTGAATACCTTGGCGACAGTCCCGAAATCTACTCAGATGCTGATGGTTTCATCCTGCTGAGTACCCACGACTGGCCGCCCCGGCACCACAGATTTCTGCAGGATGCACTGGCTGCCAAAATGCGGCCTGTGCTGGTTGGCAATCCTGACCTGGTGGCACCGCGCGGGAGTTATATGTCAATCGAGCCCGGGTATTTTGCCTGGATGCTGCATGAGACAACCGGCGTTGAGCCGCAAAACTTCGGCAAACCACACCAACAGGTTTTTGAGCAGGCCAGACAGCGTATCCAGCACGTGCTGGGTACAGTTGACCCCACTCGGGTTTTGATGGTTGGTGACAGCCTGCACACAGATATACTCGGTGGTGCTGCCGCTGGCTTTACCACAGTCCTCACCACCCAAGACGGATTTTTTGCCGGGGCCGATCCTCATAAATACTTTGAATCTTGCGGTATCAGACCAAACTATATGCTGCCGCGAATTTAAAAATTATTCATCCCCGGGCACGCCGTAAGCAGGTGCCTGATCAGGCGCAATGGCGCGAGTGACATAGGCATCCATCTCCGGTTTCCAATCGAGCCAAAGAGCACCCAGATCACCAACAGGATCATCTGATTGATCGACACGCAGATCAGCTAGCGGCCACTCCTGAGTGTCGGCGATCAACATACCCGCAGAAGTTAAGGGGCCCGCTTCGCCACCGGCCTTTAGTCCGGCATTCAAGGCGGCAATAAGCCGCGTTCCCAGCTGTTCGCTTTCGGTTTCAAGAAAACTGTCAATCATTGCCTGGGGGACTTTGGTTGTTTTCAAGAGGTTTCCCGCAGCGATTGCATGGTTGGTTTGCGCCAGATGATTTATTCCTAAAGTTTTACTGCCGGAAAATTGCGCAACCTGCCCAAGGGAATCGACAATCAGCAATTGACGATAATCGATATTGGCGCTGGTTTTAACGATTTCATCTCTCGCCTGTGACGCAGATTTGCCGCCAGCCATTAAATCAAGCGCCAGTGTGCCCAATCGCGGATCGGTAATGTTCTGAGACGCTACCGCACCAACATGAGCGCGCACAAAGGCACAGCGTGCGGCAACACACAAAGAGGAAGATGAAATCGCAACCCCAAACTGACCGCTGCGGGCACATTTTGCTACAATCGAAAATGTCATTCACTGTTCTCCGGCAAGACCGCTGACGATAAGACCTGTTGAAACAGGAAAAACACTTTTACGCCATTTGCTCACTGTGCGAAAGGCCCGACAGCAAGTCAGATGCGTGAATGCGGGTTTGTACCCTATTTGACGATTACGGTACCGAGCATGCCGGCACCTTCATGCGGGATGCAGAAATAGTGATAGGCACCGGCAACCGTGAAGGTGTGGCGCCAGGACTTGCCACCATCAATACGGCCGGAGTTGAAGGCTTTGGCGCCGGGCGGCAGTTTTGAATTGGCCTGGTTCTGCACCAGTTTTGGATCGGCGGTGACAGAATGGGGATATGATTCGATATTTCGCCATTCCACCGTGGTGCCGACTTTGATTGTGATGTTGTCGGGTAAAAACTGCAGAGCGTTATTCATATCAACCCTGACGGTGTTGCCGGAGGCTGGTTCAATCAATACCCCGGTAGTATCATTACTCATAGCCAGTACGGCCCGTGGCGACAGGCCCGCAACAGCGGCACCGGCCAGAGAAAGAATAACGGATCGACGTGACTTGGTGTGCGGATTTTTCGACATGACTCAACTCCTGATTATGGTTTTCGGCAGCTAAGCGGTCGGTCACTTATTCAAACCTGATTTCGTGAAAATGAATTTGGTTTGCGGCAGGAGTGTGGCAAAGCTGTCCACAAGTCTAACCGGACTCATCCGTACTCGAGATAATCGTTGCCAGTGCCGCCGCTGTTACTCTGGCCTGTGGTGGGTCTGCGCGCGAGGTCAGCACAATGGGAACTTTTGCCCCCATAACCAGCCCGGCCGCACACGCACTGTTGAAATAGACCATCATTTTGAACAGGGCATTGCCGGTTTCAATGTTGGGAACCACGAGAATGTCGGCATTACCGGCTACCGGATGCGTGATGCCCTTGAGGGTGGCTGCCTGGGGCGAGACAGCATTATCGAAGGCAAACGGCCCGCCAATGGTGGCCCCGGCAATTTCAGCCTCAGCCCGCTTTGCCACTTCGGCTGCCTGTCCGCTCGACGGCATGGCATCAAGAACGCTTTCGCTGGCCGACAGCATGGCAACCTTCGGGTCATCAAGTCCCAGACTATGGGCAATGGTTACGGCATTGCGGATAATATGGAGCTTTGTTTCAATGTCGGGTGCAATATTGATGGCGGCATCCGTAATCAGCAGTGTTTTGTCTGATGCAGGCATGGTCATGTGAAACACATGGCTCAATCGGGTGCCGGTGGTGAGGCCGAATTCCTTGTTCAACACAGCACGCAGCAAGGTATCCGTATGTATCTGTCCCTTCATCAGGGACGAGACTTTGCCGTCAAATGCGAGTTTAACGGCAATCCCGGCGCACTCTTTTTCATCTGTGGCATCGATAATCTGAAAGGTTGATACACCAACATTGCGGGCCTTGAGCAAAGCTGTGATCCTGTCCTCATTGCCGATAAGTACAGGCTCTATCAGCCCGGCATTGTGACAGGCAAGTGCGCTGTCCAGAGCGACGTCATGATCAGCCCCGGCGATAGCCATAGGCGATGGTATGAGGTTTTGAGTTTTTTTAAGAACACTGTCAGGAACTTCAAAGGGCAGGGTGCTTAGCATTTTATTTCTGCCTTTTTTAAACGTGTCTTTTAAAGCGGGGTTTGATGTAGCCGATTTTTCTCGATATGTTTTTCGCCGCCCGCACGACGATGGGGGCAAATTCGATTAGTGACGCATAATCCAGACGTTCCGCAGGACCGGTAATGCCAATCCCGGCACAGACTTCGCGTGTCGCATCCCAGATGGGGGCGGCCACCCCGTTTACACCTGTGCGCCATTCTCCCATATTTATGGCATAACCGTTGGTGGCAACCTGTTTCAGCTCCTCCAGGAGTTGCGTTTTATTAATTGTCGTTGTCGTGGTGTAGGCTTCCAGCCGTTCGGGCAGAATCTCTTCAAGCGCCAGGGCATTTTGATACGCCAGAATTGCCTTGCCGGTTGCCACAGCATGTATGGGAGCACGCGCACCCAATTGCGAATAGGCCTGAATTGGCAGGCGGCTGTCAATCTTACCAATATAAATGATGTCCTGGTTATCCAGGATGGAAAGGTGGATGGTCTCTCTGGATGCCCGCCCGAGTGAGTGCATGTCATCGAAGGCGGCTGCGTGAACATTTGTGTGCGATAAATATGCACTGCC
>CAZVAZ010000065.1:0-10676 GCA_964625235.1 uncultured Hyphomicrobiales bacterium | reverse complement strand
GATCCTTATCTGCGCCCGTTGTTTGATGCACTTTACGACATGATGTCGTCAGACAAGGTTGTGCGCGGTATGGAAACCGGTGAAATTGAAATTGCCCCGCTGGCGTTCATGCGCGGGCGCACCTTATCCAATGCATTTATCATTCTTGATGAAGCCCAGAATTGTACCACCCAGCAGATGAAAATGTTTTTAACCCGTCTGGGTGAGGGCTCATACATGGCAATTACCGGGGACCCGAGCCAGACCGATCTGCCGAGAGGGATACAATCAGGCCTGTCTCAGGCGGTTGATCTATTGGGCAACCTCGATGCTGTTGCCCATGTTACCTTCAGTGATGTTGATGTTGTCAGGCATTCACTTGTTGCCGACATAGTCAGGGCCTATGATCGACTGGGTCAGAAAAAATAACCATGTTGATTGATATCACAATTGAATATGATGCGTGGTCGCGGCTTGATAAATTGGAAAGCCTGGTTAAAACCGCAGCCCTTGCTGCTGTTTTTGAGCATGAAGAAGAGTTTAAAGACCGGGCTGAACTGAGTGTGTTACTTACCTCGGATGAAGCCATTGGCCAGTTGAACGCAACCTACCGGGGCCAGGACAGACCAACAAATGTGCTGTCGTTCGGGGGTGAGCTCGAAGCGCAATCTCAGGATCAAAATTTTCTGCTTGGTGACATTGTGTTGAGTTATCAGACCATTAAAACTGAAGCTGAACAGCAACGAAAAAGCCTCGGTAATCATGTGTCTCATTTGATTGTTCACGGTGTCTTACATCTTTTGGGTTATGATCATGAGGATGATGCGACTGCCGGTGATATGGAACTTGCGGAAATAAATATTTTGAAAGGTATAGGGATCGAAAATCCATACTCTCAAATGCACTGAGAAGGGATGTTTGGTCCGGGAGAAGAGATGAACGAACTACCGGCAAACCCGACATCGGGCACAAATGAGCCCGCTATTGGTGAAGACAAATCTTTGCTGGCGAGATTTTTAACGCGCCTGCGCAATTCCATTGGCATGGCCCCGGACACCAGTTTGCGCGAAAGCCTTGAAGATGTAATTGAACAGCATGAAACCGAAGCTGGTGATATTTCACCGGAAGAGCGCTCGATGCTGCTCAATATTCTTGATTTCGGGGAACTTCGGGTTGAAGATGTGATGGTACCACGAGCCGATATTATCGCCATTGAGGATACAACTGCGCTCGAACAGGTTATTTCTGTTTTTCAGCAGGCTGGTCATTCCCGATTGCCGGTCTATCATGAGACCCTTGATGATCCCTTAGGTATGGTCCACATCAAGGATCTGTTCAGCTGGATGGCCGTTGCCGGTTCGGCCCGGGTTAAAAAGAACGGCAAGAACGGCAAAAACGGTAATGGTAAATCCGCGCCCGAAGGTCGGCCATCAATTGATTTGAGCCGGATTGATTTATCCCTGCCGCTTGGCGAAATTTCTTTGAAAAGAGAAGTTCTGTATGTACCACCCTCCATGCCTGCCGCTGATCTTCTGGTAAAAATGCAAACCTCTCATATTCACATGGCAATTGTGGTCGATGAATATGGTGGCACCGATGGGCTGGTTTCGATTGAAGATCTGGTCGAGGAAATTGTCGGTGAGATTGAAGATGAACACGATACTCAGGATGGCCCCCTTATTCATCCCAACAATGACGGTTCTTATACAGCTGACGCCAGAGTGCTGATTGAAGATCTCGAAAAACTGCTCGGTGTCGATCTGACCAATGAGCACGATGAGGACATCGATACTTTGGGCGGCATGGTGTTTTCACTGGCCGGCAGAATACCGCTGCGCGGCGAGTTGATTGCACATGAATGCGGGCTGGAATTTGAAGTTCTTGAAGTCGATCCGCGCAGAATTGGAAAAGTGCGCATAAGCAGCACAAAAAAGCCCAAATTATAAGGGACAAGAGCCGGTCTTCACGGTTGTGTCACTGGGATAAATCCGGCGAATCAGGTATGTTTCCAAAGTTTAAAAATTAAAATGGTGTCGGTTTTCCCGGCGTATTAGTTGATGAATTCAATAGCCTTTCGCTTTGTCGTGCTATGGGGGTGGCGCCGTGCTGCTGTGGCAATCTTTAGTGGTGCACTCAGTGCACTGGCGCAGGCACCCTTCAGTATCTATCCAATTTTGTTTCTGACTTTTCCCGTTCTCATCTGGCTGATAGATGGTGTCAGTACAAAACAATCGCGTTCCGGCAGGTCAAGGGGCCGGGAATTCTGGGTTGCCTTTAAAATCGGCTGGTATTTTGGTTTCGGTTATTTTCTTGGCGGCCTCTACTGGATTGGCGCGGCCTTTCTGGTCGATGCCGCCGCCTATGCCTGGATGCTGCCTTTTGCCGTCGTCGCACTGCCATTGGGACTGGCGATTTTTACCGGCCTCAGCTGTGCCGTTGCTCATATGTTGTGGAGTTCAGGATTTTTGCGAATTACAGTGTTTGCAACCGTCTGGGCTGCGTTTGAATGGATGCGCGGCATAGTCTTCACCGGCTTTCCCTGGAACACTGTTGGTTATTCATTTGCCGCCAATGAATTCATTGCCCAATCAACATCGGTCTTTGGAATTTATGCCTTGAGCCTGCTAACAGTTATGATCACATCCGCTCCGGCAGCGCTGGCGGACAGTGATTTTCAGATTCTACGGTCATGGCAGAAAAAAATAATCGGCCCGGTTTCAATGCTGGTTTTATTTGTCGCCCTGTCTGGGTTTGGCGCCTGGCGGCTGGCAGGCAGCCAGACTGCATTTGTGCCGGACGTATCGTTGCGCATCGTGCAACCCAACATCAAGCAGAGCGAGAAATGGAAGCCTGAAAATGCGTCGCGTATTTTCTCCCGCTATCTGGAATTGAGCGACATAGCAACCTCACCCAAAAACATGGGAATTGCCGATGCTACTCACATCATCTGGCCGGAAAGTGCTTTGCCTTTCCTGCTGGATGAACGCCAGGATGTGTTGTCTGCCATTGCCGCGATTTTACCAGACAAGGCAACGTTGATAACGGGCGGCATAAGGCGCACCCGAAGCGATACTCAGCACTCAACATACTATAACAGTGTCTTTACCCTCAACGGCAGCGGCAAGATAACCGGGCGATATGACAAATTCCATCTGGTTCCCTTTGGCGAAAAGCTGCCGTTCGAAGAGTGGCTGAACAAACTGGGATTACGTCAACTGGTGACGTTACCGGGAAGCTTTGCCAGCGGTCCCGGGCCTGTCACCATGGCAGTGGCAGGGGCACCGGCAATGTCACCACTGATTTGTTACGAGGCAATTTTCCCCGGTGAGGTAACGGCAAAGGATTCGCGACCGGGCTGGATTGTCAATGTTACCAATGATGGCTGGTTTGGTGAAACCGCAGGTCCGTATCAACATTTGCAGCAGGTGCGCGTCAGAGCGATTGAAGAAGGTCTGCCTGTGGTGCGTGCAGCCAACACCGGAATTTCAGCCATCATTGATCCTTATGGCCGAATTTTGCAACAACTTGCCCTGAACAGGTCCGGGGTTATCGATGGATTGTTGCCGTCAGCACTTGAACCCACATACTACAGCAAGTGGGGAAACAATATTTTCTTTCTTATGATTTTGGCTTTGCTGTTGAATCGAATCATCTGGAAATTTTGGCAAAATCGTTCAAAATAAGCTGCTGATTATCCAGCCAGTGTAAACCGAATTTAGAACATTGCTCACAAAATCGATCATTCCTGACGAATAAATACCCTCTGCCAGCAACTTCATGCAACCTACTTGACCGGTTTGCTGTTGAAGGCTAGAAAAGGCCGGGGCGTTTTAATATCTCATGAAAATCCTGTGGCCGTAGTATTGCCTGAATTATAAAATATTGAGACGAGTAATGGTAAAGAAAAATCCCAATCCAATAGATGTTCATGTGGGCGCTCGATTACGTATGCGCAGAGTTCTTCAGGGAATGAGCCAGGAAAATCTTGGCGAAAAGCTTGACCTCACTTTTCAACAAGTGCAAAAATATGAAAAAGGTGCAAATCGCGTCAGTGCGAGCAGGCTTTATCAAATCGGCGAAATTTTAAAAGTGCCGGTAGATTTTTTCTTCGATGGTCTGCCTGATCCGTCTGTTTCGGATACAGTAGGCGGTTTTTCTGAAAGTGTTTCAGAAGCTCCTTTGATGGATTTCCTTGGCAGCTCTGAAGGAATTCAACTGAATAAGGCCTTTGCCGAGATTGAAGGCAGCGAAGTCCGTCGTAAATTCATTGAACTGGTGCGGGCTATTGTTGCGCAACAAAAAAACTCCCCAGGCGATTTTGAATAGCATCAATTTCAGCTGCTAGCTTGACCGAAATAGCAAAGCCTGCCAGAACAACGCGGCACTTTTAAGTGCGGTGAAGAAAATTCCTTATAATTAATGCGTAGGAGCAGGTGCGTGGCGAGAGAAAATTTCCAGTTTACCAGTGAATCAGTTTCAGAAGGCCATCCAGACAAGGTCTGTGACCGGATATCGGATGCCATTGTTGATTTGTTTCTGGATGCTGATCCGGCTTCCAGAGTAGCTGTAGAAACTCTGACAACAACCAATCGCATCGTACTCGCTGGCGAGGTCAGGGGACCTGACACGATAACGCCTGAAAAAATGGAACAGGCGGCCCGTAATGCGGTTAAGGCAATTGGTTATGAACAAGACGGGTTTCATTGGAAAAACGCCGAGGTTTCTGTTCATGTGCACCAGCAATCAGCGGATATCGCACAAGGTGTGGATGCTGCCGGCAATAAGGATGAGGGTGCGGGTGACCAGGGGATAATGTTTGGTTATGCCTGTCGCGAGACCGCGGTTTTGATGCCGGCGCCTATTTTTTATTCACATAAAATTCTCGAGGCGATGGCAATCGCACGTCACGGCGATGCAAATCTGGGCTTCGGCCCCGATTCCAAAAGCCAGGTGACCTTGCAGTATGAAGGTGGCAAACCTGTGCGTGCGACCTCGATCGTTGTGTCAACTCAGCATAGAGAAGATCTGTCACAAGAAGATGTGCGTGAACTGGTCCGGCCTTTTGTCGAAAGCACTTTGCCGCAAGGCTGGATGTGTGGCGAGGATGATTTTTATGTCAATCCGACCGGAAAATTTGTAATTGGCGGACCTGATGGTGATGCCGGGTTGACCGGGCGCAAGATTATCGTCGACACCTATGGCGGGGCGGCCCCGCATGGCGGCGGTGCATTTTCCGGCAAAGATCCTACCAAAGTAGACCGCTCTGCTGCTTATGCCTCGCGTTACCTCGCAAAAAACGTGGTTGCAGCCGATCTTGCAGATAAATGCACAATTCAGCTTTCCTATGCGATCGGGGTTTCCAAACCATTGTCATTATATGTGGATACCCATGGCACCGGAAAAGTAGCGGACGCCAGAATTGAACGGGCCATCGCGGATGTTATGGATTTGAGCCCGCGTGGTATCAGAGAACACCTGTCATTGAGCCGTCCGATTTATGAACGCACATCCGCCTATGGCCACTTTGGCCGCATACCGGATGAAGATGGCGGGTTTTCGTGGGAAAAAACCGATCTGACGGATCAGCTGAAATCAACCATTGGCTGAATGTTCCAAGTTCATCTTTAAGGGCTGGCCTGAAGCAAAAAGTCACTATTTGTGACTTTTAAAACAAACACTAAAACGTCATGGCGCAAGATAAGTTCAGGGAATATCGTTTGTTCGGGCGCAGACAGGGCTCGCCTTTGAGCCCGCGCCAACAACGCCTCATTGATGAGCTTTTACCACAGGTCCAGGTAGATAATTCTGCTGTCTATAGCGATGCCGGGCAATTGACCGAATTGTTTGGTGGCATGTTTACCCGCTTTCATCTTGAAATCGGTTTTGGCGGCGCCGAACACCTCATCTGGCAGGCACAAAGAGCGCCGGACGTTGGCTTTATCGGGTGTGAGCCCTTTATCAACGGTGTGGTAAAACTTCTTAACGCCATTGAAGAGGCGAAACTGGAAAATATCAGGATTTGCGATGATGATGCCCGCGACCTCCTGGACCGGCTGCCTGAATCATGTCTGGAGAAGGTCTATGTTCTGTTTCCTGATCCGTGGCCAAAAAAGCGTCATCGCAAACGCCGCTTTATCAACCAGAAATCCCTGGACCAGTTGGCCCGGGTGATGATGCCGGGTGCACATCTTTGCTTTGCCAGCGATATCGCCGATTATATTGCCTGGATACAAGATCATATTGCCGATAACCGGCACTTTGAATTAGTCGATATGGCGCCCATGGAAAGACCTCGGACCCGCTATGAAGAAAAAGCTGTCAGGGCCGGGCGTACTTCTACTTATTTGACAATCGCCTGCATCAGGTAACAAAAGCTTGCAGTGTTTGCGCATATGGGTGTATTAAGCGTGGTTAAGAGCTGAATTCAATTTCGATTTGTATACAGTGGGCCTGCGGGTCCGCTTTTTTTATTGCCGAAAAATGAATGGGTGCCAAACATCTGTTCAAGGACCTGTACAATGGACACCAAAGCGGACGCCCGGTTAGAAAGCGAAACCGGTGCTGCTCGAAAAATAGCTCAACTGGCAGAGCCGGTGCTGGAAGATATGGGCTACCGGTTGGTGCGGATAAGATTGTCCGGCGAAAACGGGTGTACCCTGCAGGTTATGGCAGAGCGGCCTGACGGGACAATGCAAGTAGGTGATTGCGAGGCTGTGAGCCGCACTCTGTCACCGATTTTTGATGTGGAGGATATTTTGCCGGGAGAATATTTTCTGGAAGTATCTTCGCCCGGAATTGACCGGCCTCTGGTCAGACCTGGTGATTTTGAGCGCTGGAAGAACCATGAGGCAAAATTTGAATTGACGCAGACGTTCGAAGGGCGCAAACGCTACCGGGGAATTGTCAAGGGTTTCAAAGACGGCTCGGTGGTTGTTGAAGCAGACGGCGATGATGGAAAAACAAATGTTGAATTGCCCTTCGAGATACTTTCAACCGCACGATTGGTTTTGACCGATCAACTTATTGCCGCTGCGATGAAGAGCAGCAAAACCAGACAGGATTGAGTGGAGAAAATGCCATGTCACAATTAGGAATTAGCGCCAACAGGTTAGAATTATTGCAGATAGCCGACAGTGTCGCGCGCGAAAAGGCCATTGACCGAACGGTTGTGATCGGCGCCATGGAAGATGCTATACAGCGCGCTGCGCGTTCGCGCTATGGCAGTGAAAATGAAATCCGTGCCCAGATTGATCCGACCACCGGGGAAATTCTGCTTTCACGATTGCTGGAAGTGGTGGAGACAGTCGAAATGGACGCAGTTCAGATTTCCCTTAAAGAGGCAATAAAGCGCAATCCTGAAGCCATTCTGGGTGATTTTATCTCCGAACCTCTGCCGCCGGTCGATTTTGGCCGCATTGCAGCCCAAAATGCCAAGCAGGTCATTGTGCAAAAAGTGCGTGAAGCGGAACGTGAGCGCCAGTATGAAGAATTCAAGGACCGCATCTCCGAAATTGTGCACGGCGTCGTCAAGCGGGTTGAATACGGCAATATTATTGTTGATCTTGGCCGCGGCGAAGCCGTTGTGCGCAGGGATGAAGCCCTGCCGCGCGAAAATTTCCGCAATGGGGATCGCATCCGGGCCTATATTTTTGACGTTCGCCAGGAACAGCGCGGGCCCCAGATATTCCTGTCCCGCACTCATCCTCAATTCATGGCCAAACTGTTCGCGCAGGAGGTGCCGGAAATTTATGATGGTATCATTGAGATTAAATCGGTTTCCCGCGATCCCGGCAGCCGTGCCAAGATAGCGGTTTTATCAACCGACAGCTCGATTGACCCGGTGGGTGCCTGCGTTGGTATGCGCGGCAGTCGTGTCCAGGCGGTTGTAAACGAGCTTCAGGGCGAAAAGATTGATATCATCCAGTGGTCACCGGATGCTGCCACTTTTATTGTTAATGCGCTGGCGCCGGCTGAAGTCATCAAGGTGATTTTGGATGAAGATGCAGAGCGTATTGAGGTTGTTGTGCCAGATGAGCAATTGAGCCTGGCGATTGGCCGCCGCGGGCAGAACGTCAGATTGGCGTCTCAGCTCACCGGGTGGGATATTGATATTCTGACAGAAACGGACGAATCAGAACGCCGCCAGGCTGAATTCACCCAGCGCAGTGAGTTATTTGCAGCGGTGCTCGATGTTGATGAGATGATTGCTCAGCTGTTGGCATCAGAAGGTTTCACCACCATCGACGAAGTAGCCTTTGTGCCGATGGAGGAAATTGCAGAAATTGAAGGATTTGACGAAGATACCGCGGTTGAGCTTCAAACCCGTGCGCGTGAACATATTGAAAAACACGAAAATGAACTCAAAATCAAACTGTCAGAACTGAAAGTTGCAGATGAACTATCAGAAATTCCCGGCCTTACAACAAAGCTGCTGGTAAAACTGGGTGAAAATGACATCAAAAATATGGAAGATTTTGCTGGCTGTGCCACCGACGAATTAACCGGCTGGACTGAGCGCAAGGATGGTGAGGTTATTCGCCATGCAGGTATTTTTTCAGCAAATGAAGTATCCCCCGCTGATGTTGAAGCCATGATTATGCTAGCCCGGGTGAAAGCCGGCTGGATTACCGAAGAAGACCTTCGCGGGCCCGAAGCAGACGAAGATACACCTGAGCCCGGTGACGAAGCTGCAATAACGAAAGATGAAGAAACGGAATAAAGTTGTAAATTTGCCTAAAGGACTGAATAGCGTTAAAACCCGAATGTGTGTGGCAACGCGCGAGGTCAAGCCCGTGGATGATCTCATTCGTATTGTGTTGTCGCCGGAAAATGTGCTTGTTCCTGATCTGAAAAACAATCTGCCGGGCCGTGGGGCATGGGTAAGCGCCAACCGTGAGGTGGTGAACAAGGCAGTGAGCAAAGGAGTGTTTGCACGGGCATTTGGCAATTCAGTTAAAGGCGGCGAAGAACTTGCCTGTCTGATTGCTCAACAATTAAGGAAAAATGCTGTTTCCAGGTTAAGTCTGTGTAAAAAAGCAGGCGTCCTGGTGAGTGGCGCAGCCAAGGTGGAACGGCAGATTGGCAAACGTCAAACAACCGTGTTGTTACATGGCCGTGATGGTGCAGCTGACGGCAAGCGTAAAATAAAGGACTGTTTGAGGTCCGCTTATGGTGAAGAAGCAGATATGGTGCCAACTGTAAATTTCTTTACCACAGTAGAATTGAGTTTGGCTTTAGGGCTGGAAAATGTGATACATGCTGCGATAGCGTGTAAACGCAATGGCGCTAATCTGGTTTCAGCTGTAAGAAAGCTGGAACACTATGACGAAAAGTAAACGCGGATGGACCGCCATCTGCATAGAAAGTGAAGTGCATGAGCGACACTAAAGATACAGAACAGAGCGAAACAGCCGGTGGCAGAAAGCCGTTGAGTTTGGGACGTACGGTCGATGTCGGCCACGTGCGGCAAAACTTTTCCCATGGCCGCTCGAAGTCTGTTCTGGTTGAAAAGAAGCGCAAGCGCACGATTTCAGTACCAGGCAGTGCGGTGGAAGCACCACCAAAACCGGCGGAAAAAAAACCAGAGCCGATTAAGGCGAAGGTGGCTGTTGCGCCAAGGTCCAAGCCGCGGCCGAAGGTTGAAGAACGTTCTTCGGGAAATGTTCTCAGAACGTTGACCGAAGAGGAAAAAGACGCGCGCGCCAAGGCCCTGGCAAGTGCACGGGTGCGCGAAGCCGAAGAGGTTAAACAGGCTGTTGTTGATGCTGAACAACAGGAAAAAGAAGATACCTTAAAGCGCGAACGCGAAGAACTTGAAGCCAAGCAGGCTGAAAAAGACGCTCACAACGCCGAAGAAGAAGCAAAAGGACTGGCAGCGGACGCCTCTGCTGCTGCTGCCAAACTGGACCCCGATGCCAAGGATACCGCATCCACTGACAAGGCTCGCGAAAAGCGCCCGGAAGCGGAAAAACGCAAAGGCCGCCAGAATACAGACAATAAGGCGGCCCCCAGCCGCAAGGGTGAGCCGCAAAGACGCCGCGGCCGCCTGACTATTTCCAATGCGCTTGATGATAGAACCCGCCAGAGAAGTCTCGCCTCAATCAAGCGCAAACGCGAACGCGCCAAAAGACAGGGCATGGGGTCTGATCCCCAGGCAAAAGTTTTTCGTGAAGTTATCATTCCCGAAGCCATCACAATACAGGAACTTGCCAACCGCATGGCGGAACGCGGTGTTGAGCTTATCAAACTTTTGATGAAGCAGGGCCAGATGGTCAAAATCACCGATGTGATTGATGCCGATACTGCTGAATTGCTGGTGCAGGAGTTTGGCCACACAGTCAAGCGTGTGTCAGAAGCTGACGTTGAAGAAGCTATTATTGCTGACGTTGATGATCAGGAAACGCTGGAGCCGCGCGCGCCTATTGTTACCGTCATGGGCCACGTTGATCATGGTAAAACTTCGCTGCTCGATGCCATGCGCAAAACCAGCGTTGTCAGTGGTGAAGCCGGTGGCATCACCCAGCATATTGGCGCTTATCAGATAGAGACTGCTGGCGGTCACAAAATCACTTTCATAGACACCCCCGGTCACGCAGCTTTTACCGCCATGCGCCAACGTGGTGCATCGGTAACGGATATTGTCATTCTGGTTGTTGCGGCTGATGATGGTGTCATGCCCCAGACTATTGAAGCCATAA
>CAZVAZ010000064.1:0-10749 GCA_964625235.1 uncultured Hyphomicrobiales bacterium | reverse complement strand
GGCAAAATGCGTGGGATGTAAAAAAGCAGAATGTTATCGATATCACCACAGCGCCGAACACCCATTATATGCATCAGGCAGGATTGAGCTTTGTCTGCAATATCGCCGCCGGTCTCGATGCTGTTTGTGACGGTGTTGCACCTGCATCCACCTGGGATACAGCCCGCTTTGATGAGGTCAGAACCCGGCTTTACAAGGCATTCCGTGTGGATGAAGACTGGGGTCCGGCGGCTATTGTTGAAACCGTGCGAAAATACATGCCCAGAGATGGCGTTGCCACGGTTGATGCCGGTGCCCACAGAATTCTGCTGAGCCAGGTGTGGCAGTGTTATGAGCCGCAAGGATTACTGCAATCCACCGGCCTGTGTACCATGGGCTGCGCTTTGCCTTTGGCTATGGGGGTCAAAATAGCCTCACCCGACACAAGCGTTACAGCCTTTAGCGGAGATGCGGGATTGTTAATGTGTCTGGGTGAACTGGCAACCGCAGCCGAACTCAAATTACCAATTACCATTATCGTCTTCGTCGATGCCTCCCTCTCCCTCATCGAAATCAAACAACGCGGACGCCAGCTAAAAAACGCGGGCGTAGATTTTGACGAGGTTGATTTCGCCGCCACCGGCAACGCTCTGGGTGGCAATGGCATCACTGTCCAAACGCGCAAAGAGTTGAAATCTGCACTGGATCAGGCCGCCTCAGCTGACAGCTTTACCCTAATCGGTTGCATTATAGACCGTCAGGCTTATGACGGCAGATTGTAGATGCATTAAGTAACTCGCTGAATTTTCTCACCATTAACTTAACGTGCCAATAGTGAGTGGCAAGCCATCTCCAGATTTTTCAATGTATCCTCGAAGCTCAATTGATCCGTTCGAATGATAAGGTCACTGAACGAGCGCTCGGCATATCCTTGCACAAGCATTTCTTCGATGCGGTCCTGCTCATCTGTGTCGAAGACCCGCCCCCGTTTGTGGGCAAGAATGTTTTCGCAACTGGCAGCAAGCGTGATGCAAAAGACACTGGTATCTTCTTTTTGCAGCACGGCTTGAAAAAATGCCCAATCCCGGTTTCGAAGAGGCTTTGCAACTATCACGAGTGGGTTATCAGATAGGGCAGAAATGCATGCCTGTACCAATCGTTTAGAGCCACTCAAGACTTCTTCAAGCCAGGTTTTTGAAGGATCACCAAGATCGTCGCTGTCAATAAAAGTCCCATTAAGCCTTTCGGCCAGCCCTCGTCCCAAAGTTGTCTTGCCGACACCTACAGGTCCGTTAATAAATATAATGTGCCGCATGATTGCACAATGATGAGCGTGGACGCCGTTGTCCAGCTCAAGGTGTTCATTATCCGCCCAGGGCAATCTTGGGTTCAACAAACTCCATCCCCTGAGCTTCGGCAACGGCTGGGTGGGTTACCTGGCCTTTGTGGACATTGAGGCCGTTGGCAAAATGAGGATCGTCCAGCAGTGCCTGAATGCCATGGTCAGCCAACCTGAGGCCAAACGGCAATGTGGCGTTATTCAACGCGTGCGTTGACGTTAAAGGCACCGCCCCGGGCATATTGGCTACACAATAATGCACGATGTCATCGACCACAAATGTCGGGTCCACATGAGTGGTGGCGTGCGATGTTTCAAAGCATCCACCCTGATCAATGGAAACATCCACCAGCACGGAGCCAGCCTCCATATTTTTCAACATGGCGCGTGTTACCAGCTTGGGCGCATTGGCACCGGGAATGAGGGCTGCACCAATAACCACATCGGCCTGGGTAATTTCCTCTTCCAGTGTGTCGACGGAAGAATATCGTGTGCGCACGCGGGTCTGGAATAACTCGTCAAGCTCACGCAGGCGGGCTAAGGAATTATCCAGAATGGTAACTTCCGCGCCAAGTCCCACCGCCATGCGTGCGGCGTGCGTTCCGACAACACCGCCGCCGACAACAACAATGCGCGCCGGCTTGACGCCGGGAACGCCGCCAATCAACAGGCCTTTGCCACCTTCATGTTTGGTCAGGGTGCTCGCTGCTGATTGTATCGACAGACGCCCGGCAACTTCACTCATCGGCGCCAGCAACGGCAGCCCGCCGCGCGGACTTGTCACGGTTTCATAAGCCACCCCGGTGCAGCCCGAAGCCAGCAGACCTTTGGTTTGTTCTGCGTCAGGTGCGAGGTGCAGATAGGTATAAAGCAACTGGCCCTGTCTCAGTTGTGCATATTCCTGCGCCTGAGGTTCTTTGACCTTCACAATCATATCAGCTTTGGCAAAGATGTGGGCGGCATCAGGAGCAATGGTTGCGCCCACGGCTTCATAGGCTGCATCATTGGCACCAATGCCCAGACCGGCTGAGGTTTCGATTATCACCTCATGGCCGTGCGCCACATACTCGCGCGCAGCGCTTGGGGTCAGACCAACCCGGAATTCTTCGACTTTTATCTCTTTGGGAACACCAACACGCATAATACCCTCCTGCAAAGTTTTGCCATCAATACTCCTATTGCCACCGAATGAGCTTGCAAAGTTCAAAGAAGAAACACATAATTTAGCAATAAAATTCTAAAAATTAGCCGTTTGACCGCAGGAAATTTTAAAAATGAAATTAGATAAGATTGATCTTGCGATTGTACGTCATTTGCTCAGCGATGCCAGGATCACCAATGCGCAATTGGCAGAGAGAATTTCCCTGTCGCAATCCGCGTGCCTGCGCCGAGTGCAAAATCTTGAAAAATCCGGTGTAATTGTTGGCTACCGCGCCCTGATTAACGAAACAGCCCTTGGCTTCAGGGCCAACGCCACCACCCGCATCACGCTAAATTCCCAAAGCGAGGAAGTTCTGGGCGCATTTGAAGCACAAGTGGCTAAATGTCCAAATGTGGTGGTCTGTGACCTGATGTCGGGAACATCTGATTACCTCCTGCGCATCATGACAAGCGATCTGCATGATTATGAGCGCATTCACAAGGAATATCTGTCAAAGCTGCCCGGTGTGGCCCGCATCGAAACCAGTTTCACCCTGCGCCGCGTCGTCGACCGGCCAGTGGGTCTCGACCGGCTGGTAAAACAATACAGCCTCGATCATGGTTGAGATTAAGAAAAGGTCGTCTCCATTTCGCACCTGAACATTACGGCTTGCGCAGTATCATCCACTTCCACATCATCCCATGTTAACGCTGCCCCCTGTTTGATAGGCCGCGTCATCTTCACATGGTGGGCCAGGCCAATCGGCAGGCCTTTCATGGCATAAGACTTTTGCGCCGGAAACAACTTTCCCCACACGCAAAAACCACCTTCACCATCAAGTATCTCGCCGACTTTGAGGTCTTTTTTGGCAACCGCAACCACATCACCATGCCAGCCGCTGGCTACGCCTGTGGGTTCTTTGCGAATTGCCGCACTGGCCACCGAGATGCCCAATTCGAGACCGATAAGATGAAACGGTTTATACATGGCGCTATAATGCCCGGTTGCATCCGTCACCAGCCCATAATCGGCAAAGCACCGCTCCACATAAGCGCTGCCAGCTTCAAACACGCAGTAAACTCCCCAACGCAGATCATTGGCAACTTCGCTGCCGTCGCGGTGGATGCTGGAAATAACCTCAACCGTGCCTTTGGTGGCCAGCACACCGCCATCACTCGCCGGCTTCAGGCTCTCGGGCAATTCATTCGTGCCGATTGCCGGAAACAGCAGGCCATCATCTGGCGCACTCAAGCCGCACGCATTGGCCACTGCTGCCATTTCAATCGAAGATTTGGTGCCATCAAGGAACGAATTAAACATCTGCGGGTTCATCGCCGCCAACGCTGCACGCTCGGCAGAAAGACCGTAATAATCCCAAACCGTATCAGGCGTGGACCTGTGATATTCCGGGAGATATTTGGTTCCCTTGCCGGCACAGACAACGTTGAGGCCGCAAGCCCGCGCCCAGTCCACCATTTCGGCAATCAGCGCTGGCTGGTCACCGTAAGCCAGAGAATAAACCACCCCGGCCTGTCTGGCCCGTGCCGCCAGCAACGGTCCGGCCAGAACGTCAGCCTCCACATTAACGGCGATCACATGACAACCCTGATCAAAAGCCATCAATGCATGATGGATGCCCGCAGCGGGATTGCCGGTGGCCTCAATGATCACCTCAATGCCTTCAGTTTTAATCAGTGCCTGGGAATCATCGGTGATAAATGTCGACCCGTTACGTTCAGCTTCACCAAACGATTGCGCATTATACTGTTCCTGTTGCCATCCTACATCAATCAGAGAGACCTTTACTTTTTCCGGGTCGAGATCAGCAATGCCGACAACATGAAACCCTGGCGTTTTTCTGGCCTGAGACAAAAACATCGAGCCGAATTTTCCCGCACCAATGAGACCGATTTTTATTGGATTTTTTGCCTCGGCCCTTTTGCCAAGCAGTGAAAACAGGTTCATGAATAAAATTACCTTTAAGGGAAAATCAACAATATCTGCATGGTTTCTGTAATCGCGTTGGTGGTCAAGCCGGTTTTCCGGCTGGTGGGGTTTGCATCTGCGCCCAGTCGTTTATAATGAATGACGGTACACTCGGGGAGGTAGGCATGAAACTGAACAGAAAAGTTGCACTCATTACCGGCGCAGGCTCAGGTTTTGGTGCCGAAATGGCGCGGGAGTTTGCTGCTGGCGGTGCCTGCATTCTGGTCAATGATCTCAATGAAAAAGCCGCCAGAACGGTCGCTGACGAAATCAGAAAATCCGGCGGCAGTGCTGTTCCCATGGGCGGCGATGTTTCTAAAAATGATGATGTGGGCGCATTGGTGGCCCGCGCCATGGAAGAATTCGGTACCCTCGATATCTATGTCAACAACGCCGGATACTCCCACATCAACCAGCCGTTGCTGGAAGTGGCGGAAACAGAATTTGACCGCATTTACGCAGTCAACGTAAAGAGCATCTATCTAAGCGCCATCCACGCCGTTCCGGTTTTTCGTGCCCAAAAAACAGGGGTCTTTTTAAATATCGCCTCAACCGCAGGCCTGCGCCCGCGTCCGGGCCTGACCTGGTACAACAGCTCCAAGGGTGCCGTCATCACCATGACAAAATCGATGGCAGTGGAACTCGCCCCGGATAATATCCGCGTCAATGCCATCAACCCGGTAATCGGCGAAACCGGTATGATGAAAACCTTCATGGGCGGCAAGGACACACCCGAAATACGCGAAAAATTTATCTCGACCATCCCCTTGGGGAGAATGAGCCAGCCTGAAGACATCGCCCGCGCCGCGCTCTTCTTAGTATCCGATGACGCCGAATTCATCACCGGCGTGTGTATGGAGGTAGATGGTGGCCGGTGTATTTGAAACATCATGCTCCAAAACAGTGTATCGCTATAATTTCGACGATGTGACGGCAATTTTCACCAGTTCAGCAAAATTTCCAGCGCCGGTTTTACGCATGATGCGGGCGCGATGGACCTCGACGGTCCGGTGGCTGATGCCCAGTTTGCGTGCGATAATTTTATTCTGATCGCCCTGAGCGAGAAGCTTCAGAATTTCGCGTTCGCGATCCGTCAGGCCTGTGAGGTTGTCGCCACGTTCTGTCGTTTGACTTTCTTTTTGCGCCGTGTGGATTTCGTAGGATTTTTCAAGCGCTAGCAAAATAGTATCGAAGGAAAAAGGTTTTTCGATAAAATCAAGTGCCCCAAGCCGTATTGCCTGTAGAGCCATAGCAATATCTCCGTGCCCGGACATAATTATTACCGCCAGGTGCTCTAATCTACCCTGCAGAGCCTTCAAGACCTGGAGGCCGTTCATGTCCTTCATTTTGACATCCAGAAGCACACACCCCGGTCCGATTTCCCGCGCAACTTCCAAAAAGCTCTCGCCGGAGGAAAAAACGGTAGTGTTAAACCCTTCAGATTTGAGTACTGCTTCCAAGCTTATACGTACAAGGTCATCATCATCGATGATATAGATGTGGCTGAATCTCATTCAGACCTCAATAACTGAATTCAGGTATTATTGTTTTGAGCGGGAGCCTCACGTGTTTAACAGTAGGGCTGACAACACGAAAAAATCTGTGATAAGATTTTCGTCCACCACTACTGGATAATATAAATATATATTCCTATTTACCGTTAATGGGAAGATAAATTTGAAATATTGATCCTTCTCCGGGTTTGCTTTTTACTTCAATTTTCCCGCCATGATTGACGGTTACAATTCCATATACAGTTGCGAGACCCAATCCGGTCCCCTTTCCAGTGCATTTGGTAGTATAAAACGGGTCAAATATGTCGGGGAGATTTTCTTCCGGTATTCCCATACCTTGATCAGCAAGGGAAATTTTGACAAACTCCGTTGAAATATCATCTTCATCCACAACGCACTTGTTCAGGGATATGTCTATAGTTCCACTATTACCTTCATAGGCATCACAGGCATTTTTAATAAGATTCAACACAGCCGATTGTATTTCGGTCGCATCTGCTATAATTTTTCCCGCTGCCGGATCGAGGTTTTCAGTGACGACAATATTTTCCGGTAATCCATATTTAGCCAGAATTATTGTTTCCCGTACAATATCACAGATGTTTACAGCTGCTTTGCGGGTGTTGCCTTTCCTGCTGAATTCCAGGATTTGTTTTGTCTGGTTGGCAAGTTGCCTGACGGCAATATTAATGATTGAAATCTCCTTATAAAAAGGATCGTCCGTTTCCAGATTTTTCGCAATCGCGCTGGATAAAAGTGCTATCGGTTGCAGTGTATTGTTAAAATCGTGGGTGATAGCGCTTGCCATACGGCCCAGGGCTTCCATCTTCTGGGTGTGAATTCGCTCGGTTTCCAGTAGTTTTTCACTTGTAGTGTCACGAGCTATACCACGGTAGCCGAGAAATTTGTTATTCTCGCCGAACAAAGGTTTTCCGTCAATTTGAAGATGTCTGCGTTGGTTCTCACTATTCTCAATCCAATAGGACAGATTGTTAAACGGTCTTTGATTTTCAAGGTCGGCTTTGTGTTTTTCAATGAGACTTGCCACATTGAGACCTGACATTATTTCAAGGCGGGTCATGCGGGTGAATTTTCCGGCTAATGGCTGCAGTCCCTCAATTGAGTTATATATGGTGGTAAATTTAGAATCCGGTCCTGTTTCCCAAAACCAGTCCGATCCCATTTCAGCAAAATCCCTCAACTGGGCAGTTGTAGACTTGATTTTTTCCTCAGCTGATTTAAGCCCGGTAATATCTGTATGAACACCGACGATGCCGCCGTCCCGGGTACGTCTTTCACTGATCTTCAACCAGCGGCCACATTGTAAATTCAACTCAATCGAGTTCTTGCATTCTTTATGTTGCCGCAACCGCTCGATTATCCATTCTTCAACCCTGCCATCGGGCACAACTACAAAACCTTGCCTGGCAATGGTTCGTATAATGTCTTCGAACCTCTTTCCCAGGGTTATCGGCTCGGAAGTTTTGTCATAGAATTCGAGATATTTTGCATTGCAGGTAAGGAGACGGTCTTCGCGATCATACAGAACCAGTCCCAGCTCCACTGCTCCACAAGCAGCAAGAAGCAATTCCTGCGGGCCTAGCTCTGCACCTGCGGTCTTGTTGTTTTTATTAGCCATCAAACTCCCCCCGTTAAAACGATAGAGGAGAGCATAATTGATATCCCTAACCAGTCGTGGAGAAAATCGCATATATACGTAGTAGCGCGTATAGGGTTTTGCCAATCACTGGTAAGGAAATAAGTAGTATTACGTAAGATATTAAATTTATTGATTTATCTGGCGCATTTCTTAATTTGGATCGTAACATTAACCTGTGCGCTGAAAGGCGTAAATTATCATTGTTATGAGGTCACCATCCCCGGTATCTCAAAGGTACATTCGGAGAACAGACAAATGAGCCACCATAATCACCTCAGAGAAATCAAAGTCGATACGGCAGTGCCTAGCAAGGCAGACGTAGCAGTAAAGGTCGCCGAGTTTCTCAAACCATTACGTACCATGACAGACAAGGCTGGTTTTACCCTTCTTACTTATTTTCTGGAAATGGCGTTGGAGGAATCGATACAAGAGGTAAAGCGACAAAAGCTCGGGCAGCACAGCAAAACTGCCGCTGATTAAATTGTTGGTAGCGCCACTGATAGCGGGCGGTTTATCCTAACCTCCACCACGCTGGAACGAGATGTCGAAGCGTTCGAGGAAAATTTTCCACTCATCTTCTGACATCCCGTTCATGGTCAAGGTGATGCTGGATTGCGGCAGGATAAACAGGCTGGTGATGGCGCGGTCCGGCAGCACTTCTATGTCAATGGTGACGGAGCCTTTGCCCGCGGGAAGTTCGAAGGTGGAGGCGTCCATCGAGCCGCGATAATCGGGGGCGAATTTTTTGAAGCTGTGAATGAACTCACTGCGCGACATCGACATGAGTTTTACTATTTTTGTCGCCATCAAACAGCTTAACCCCCGGCAACCGGTGGCCATACTGCCAGCGCATCACCTTCGCTCAATAATGCCTGCTTGGCTGTGGCCGGTGGAGAGAACACGCCGTTGATCAATATCAGGTGGCATTTTTCAAACGGCACGTTGTAAGTATCCAGCACCTCGCGCACAGTAGCGTCCGCTTTAACCGTTATTTCCGCTTGGTTTTTTATCGCTTCAGCAGGCAGGCAACTGGCCAGAGAGGCGTAGAGCTTGAGGGTGATTTTCACGAAGCTCAACTCACGTTTCTGTGCAGGGTTGACACATAGGCCTCTGCAATACGATTGGGTGCTGTCATCAACCTTTGCTTCCAGTCGCCCAGATGTGTGCCGGTTTGAATAAGGCCGCGCAACATGCCGATATGTTCACTAAACCCTACATTTTGGGCGCCGATCAACCGATCTCCCTGAAATTCCAGGCGCAGATAGCGGTAATTGTCTTTATCGAGCATGGCAGCGCTATCGCTGCCTTTTTCGCCCATCCACTGGCCAAACGAGCTGGAAATCAGTCCCATGGTATCCAGAATATTCATCGACAGCGAGCCCCGATGAGGCGTATCGAGACCCGCCATGTTCATAGCCGCAATGCGCGCGTGTTCTACAGCCGTTGGCTGGATTGCCAGGACACTGAATTTGCCGGTCGAAAGGTCCAGCGCCTGAACCACATCACCGGCGGCATAAATGTCATCAACACTTGTCTGCAGGTGATCGTCAACGACAACGCCCGCATCGGTATCAATGCCACTGCCTTTGAGAAAGTCGATGTTTGAGCGCACCCCCGCAGCCACCACCACCAGCTGGGCCGTTGGGGTTTTTCCCTTGCTGAGAGTTACCTCAAGACCCTCGTCGTGTTTTTCGATTGCGGTAATTTTTGTACCCGTCAACACCTCAACACCTTTGGACGTGCACCAGCTTTTGAGCATATTGCCGGCAACTTCATCCATCATGCGTGGCACCATACGGTCGCCCATCTCTACCACCGTGAGGGATACGCCTTTCATAAACAGAGCCTCAAGCACAATAGACCCGATAAAGCCGGCACCGATGAGAACCACGTGGGCACCGGGTTGGGCGAGTTCATTGATTTTTTGCGCATCATCCAGTGTCCAGCAGGTGTGAACACCGGGCAAATCAAGCCCTTTTACCGGGGGAGCAACGGGGCTCGCTCCAGTGGCCAGTAACAATCTGTCATAGGCTAAAGATGCGCCATCATCGAAGACCACGGTCTTTGATTTGGGATCAACAGCCTCAACGTTTGCCTGGACATATTCGATTTTAAGATCGTCATAATGGTTCGGTGTTTGCCGCAGGTAGGTGCCGGGCTCAGTAATTCTGTCGATCAGCAGATAGGGCAGAGCCATGCGCGAGTAGGGTGGTTTGCCTTCATTGCCAATCAGGGTAATGCTGCATTTGGCATCGTGCTTGCGCAAGGTTTCTGCAGCAACGACCCCGGCTGGGCCCGCGCCGATGATGACGTGTTTCATGTTCAACTCACATCTTGAAAAAACCAAAAAATAGCGGCCGGCAACGAATTCGCCGCCGACCGATCAATTTTGGCTATACACCCAGACGGCTGAGTGTTTCCTTGGTTGGCACACCTTCGGTGTTCCAGCCCCGCACTTCGTAATATTCCGGCAGCATTTTATCGAGGCCGGACACCAGGCCCTTGGCCGGTCCGGTCTTGGCTGCATCCTTCATCAGGCGTTTGGGCAGATTGTCGTCTTTGCCGGTAAAGCCCGCATCAAGGTTGAACTGACGCTCCATATTCCAGATGCGTTCACCTGCTTCCATCAAGCTGTCCGGTGTCCAGTCGCCTTCGCACGCGGAATCGATCTGCGGGGCGATGTCTTCCAGTGTCCAGGCGAAGGTTGTGAAAATACACAGGCCCGCTGAATCGACCGCCGCTGTTGCATCCTGAAACGCTTTTACCAGACCGGCCTTGCCGTCGGTTGTCAACGGATCGGTCTTTTCCGGGAGGCCCAGAATTTCAGACGACACGGTGTAGGAGCGTAAATGACAGGCACCGCGATTGGACGTGGCATAGGTCAGCCCCATTCCCTGAATGCCGCGCGGGTCGTAGGCCGGGAATTCCTGGCCTTTAACCGTCATGGAAAGTTCAGGCCGGCCATATTTTTCACATAAGCGTTTTGAGCCAAGGGCGAGTTCCTTGCCGAAGCCTTCCATGGTGCCGGTGAGTTCAGCCATTTTCGCTAACATTTCAGCCGAGCCGAATTTTAGCTCAACTCCGCCGGTATCTTTTTTGGTTAAAACGCCTTCCTCATACATATCCATGG
>CAZVAZ010000063.1:0-11000 GCA_964625235.1 uncultured Hyphomicrobiales bacterium | reverse complement strand
CGGATTTGTGATGACGGCTTTCGCGCTCGTTAAGCTTTGCCTCAATAAAATCAGCTGCAGGAAGCGACAGGATTTCATCGCGAAACCGATCTGACATCTCATCACACAATGCCTCGTCACCGCACAGATACCGCGCCTCCAGCGTCGCCGTCCTGATGGTGAAATCAGATGCAGACAGGCGAATACAGTCATCAACACTGCGGGTCGCGTGCCCAACCTTGAAACCGAGATCCCACAACAGGTAGAGCATGTATTCAACAACACTCTCGCCCCAGGCGGTTTGTTTGTAAGGCAGGATAAACAAAAGATCGATGTCTGATCCCGGCGCCAGAGTGCCGCGGCCATATCCACCAACCGCAACAACACTTAGCCGTTCAGCAACAGTAGGATTAGTGGCGCTATACACGTTGGTGATAGTATAGTCATAAATAATGCGGATGATTTCATCCTGCAAATACGAAATTGTAGCTGCACACAGGGTTCCCTTGCCGTTCTTCTCCAGCCGCAACCGCGCAACCTCACGGCCTTTCGCCACACATTGTTTCAATGCTTCAAGCACGTGTGGTCGCGCCTGATTTTCACCAAATTCGCGCACAAAGTCGCCAAGCGCCTGTCTGAGCCTGTTGCTGTCAATCAGTTCCCTGGTGTTGGCAATCCGCATTAATCTTCCAGCATCAGTTTTTTAAGCGCATAGAGTTTTTCCAAAGCCTGCAGCGGTGTCATATCATCGGGCAGAAGCGTTTCAACATATTCCTCAATTTTTGAGCCTTTGCCGGACTGTGCAAGAGACTGTGGCCGGGTGGCAGAAAACAGCGGCAAATCCTCCACCAGGGAATTTGATCCTTTGTTGCGATCATTTTCCTCCAGATTGTGTAAAACCTGCGTTGCCCGCGACGTCACTGTTTCCGGTAATCCGGCCAGTCTGGCAACCTGAATACCATAAGAGCGATCGGCAGACCCCGGCCCCACTTCATGCAGGAAAATCACTTCATTTTGCCATTCCTTGACCCGCATTGTGGCATTTGCAAGGTGCGGCAAAACTTCTGTCAGTGCCGTAAGCTCATGGAAATGAGTGGCAAATAATGCCCGGCAGCCATTTACTTCATGCAGATGTTCCACACAAGCCCAGGCAATCGACAGGCCATCGAAGGTTGCAGTGCCGCGACCGATTTCATCTAAAATGACCAAGGATTTCGGGCTTGCCTGATTGAGAATGGCAGCGGTTTCAACCATTTCAACCATGAAGGTCGAGCGCCCGCGCGCCAGATCATCGGCTGCCCCCACACGACTGAACAACCTGTCAACAATGCCGATGTGTGCAGTTTCAGCGGGAATGTGTGAACCCATCTGCGCCAGCACAACCATCAGGGCATTCTGCCGCAAATAAGTCGATTTACCCGCCATATTGGGCCCGGTTAGCAGCGTTATGCGCGCAACATCTTGGCTGCGTTCGCTTTTTTCCGGTGCTGCATCCAACGCGCAATTATTGGGTACAAACCCGCTTTCACCCTCAAGCTCAATGGCAGCTTCGACGACGGGATGGCGGCCGCGGTTGATGATAAAACTGCCGCTGTCATCTATTTTAGGACGACCGTACTTCTGTTTTTCGGCCAGTTCCGCCAGCGCGGTGGCAACATCAAGTTCGCTCAACGCATCTGCGATTGCGGCAATCATGGTTGCCGCCCGACGCACGTCTTGCGTCATATACTCATAGGCTTCCAGCTCCAGCTCCAGCGCCCGATCCGCAGCTGACGATAGTTTTGCCACCAGTTCACCCAGTTCAACAGTTGTAAAGCGCACCGCGCTTGCCAATGTCTGGCGATGGATGAATGTCTGGCTGAACGGTTCCGACATCAGTTTTTGCGCATACTGAGCGGTGATTTCAATAAAATAACCCAGAACGTTATTATGTTTTATTTTCAGAGTTTTAATGCCGGTATCAGCGCTGTATCTCGCCTGCAATGCGGCAATGAATTTGCGGCTTTCATCACGCAAAACCAGGCATTCATCAAGTTCTGCGATAACGCCCGAAGCGATAAAGCCGCCGTCCCTGGCTTTGAGTGGCAATTCCTTGACCAGTTGTTTTTGCAGGCTTTGACGCAAACCCGTGTTGGCAGTGCTTAAAATCTCCACGCTTCGTTTGATATTATGGGACAGTGCTGAAAGTCCGGGTTGCGAAGACACAAGCTCGGGGATTTCCTCGGCAATGATCAAACCGTCCCGCAAGCTGCCAAGATCGCGCGGGCCACTGCGATCAACACTGATCCGCGACAGAGCGCGGGCAAGGTCAGGACAGGAACGCAGGAGTTTCCTCAAAGCAGAGCGGCAGGACGAGTTTTCGCGAAAATAATCAACGTCATCAAGCCACGAATTTATCTCCACCACATCAGTTGAAGGTGAGGCCATGCGTGCCGCCAACCGTCTGCCACCGGCACCGGTGACGGTTTTGTCGATTATCGAGAGCAGACTGCCGTCGCGATTGCCTGACAGGGTGCGGGTTAATTCCAGATTTGTCCGTGTGGCCGCATCAATCATCAAGGTTGAGCCCACATGCTGGCGTTCCGGCGGTCTGATTGCCGGAACTGCATCCAATTGCGTGATTGAAATATAATCTATCAAAGCCCCGCAGGCAGAAAGTTCCGCACGGCTAAATCCGCCAAAACCATCAAGCACCTTTACCCCGTAAAACGCCTTGAGCTGGCGCTGAGCTGACGCGCTATCGAATTTAATCTGTGCCTGAGGGGCCAGAACGCCTGGTTGTTCTTCCCAGATTTTTTCCAGCGAGGCATCATTCAGCAAGGCTTCAGACAGTATTATCTCGCTGGCTGACAGTCGGGCAAGTTCTGCCCCCAGCCCCTTGTCATCAACCGCTATCACCTTGAATTCTCCGGTGGAAATATCAGCCCAGGCAACGGCAAATTCTGAACCACGGCCAAGGCGCACCACGGCGGCAAGATAATTATGGCTGCGGGCGTCCAAAAGCCCGTCTTCAGTCAGGGTTCCCGCTGTCACCAGCCTTGTTACATCACGCCGGACAACCGATTTGCCCCCGCGCTTTTTCGCCTCAGCCGGGCTTTCCAACTGCTCGCACACGGCGACGCGAAAACCGGCCCTGATCAGCTGTTGCAGATAATTGTCAGCTGTATGAACCGGAACCCCGCACATGGGAATGTCCGCACCATTGTGCTTTCCCCGTTTAGTCAGGGTTATGCCTAAAGCCCGCGATGCTTTTTCAGCGTCATCAAAAAACAACTCATAAAAATCACCCATGCGATAGAACAAAAGACTGTCGGGATTAGCGGCTTTAATCTCAATATATTGCGCCATCATCGGCGTGACTTTTTCTGGCGCAGAAGAAGTCTTTGCAGCTTGTGGGTTATTTAAAGCACTGGTTGTTTTTTGAGCCATGCTCTGGAGCTTATCAGAAAGATTGACGACTGGCATCCGGTTGTGGTTGCGGCTTAAAACTTTTCTGTCGATGAATAATACCATCGCAGTCGCAAACATTGCTCCAGGGCCGGGGGCTTGAGGTTGGCGAATTTCTCCGTTAGGCTTTTATCTTTCTCCCGATTGCCGCCAAGAATTTTACAGGAATGATCTATGTCAACAGAGTTTTCCGTTACCCAAAAACCGCTTTTTACAGATCAGGAAGCGCTGGATTTTCATCAGGTCGGAAAACCTGGCAAGATTGAAATCACGCCAACCAAACCGCTGGCCACCCAGCGCGATCTTTCGCTTGCCTATTCTCCCGGTGTCGCCATCCCCGTCCTTGCAATCGCCAAAGATCCTGAAAAAGCGTACGATTATACCGCCAAGGGAAACATGATAGCGGTTATCACCAATGGTACCGCCATTTTAGGATTGGGAAACCTGGGACCACTGGCCGCCAAACCGGTGATGGAGGGCAAGGCTGCCCTGTTTAAACGCTTTGCCGATATTGATTCAATCGACCTTGAAGTTGACACCCAGGACCCCGATGAGTTTATCAATTGCGTGCGTTATTTAGGCCCTGCGTTTGGTGGTATTAATCTCGAAGACATCAAGGCGCCGGAATGTTTTATCATCGAGGACAAGCTGCGCGAAATTATGAATGTGCCGGTGTTTCATGATGACCAGCACGGCACCGCGATTATTATAGCTGCCGGGTTCATCAATGCGCTCGAACTTACCGGTCGCGATATTAAAAAGACAAAAATTGTCTGCAATGGTGCCGGGGCCGCAGCCCTGGCCTCGTTGAAACTGCTGGTCAGTGTAGGGGTATTGACTAAGAATATTATCCTGTGTGACAGCAAGGGTCCGATTTATACCGACCGCCAGGAGGGTATGAACCAGTGGAAATCAGCCTTTGCCTCTGACACAGGCGCCCGCAGCCTCAGTGATGCAATGGTTGGTGCGGATATGTTTTTAGGCCTGTCGGTAAAAGGTGCACTGACAGCGGAAATGGTCGCAACCATGGCAGATCAGCCGATAATCTTTGCCATGGCCAATCCCGATCCTGAAATAACACCGGAGGAAGTGGCCACAGTCAGGGATGATGCGATTATGGCAACCGGCAGGTCTGATTACCCCAATCAGGTCAATAATGTGCTTGGTTTTCCTTATATTTTCCGCGGCGCGCTTGATGTGAGAGCACGCGAGATCAATGAAGATATGAAAATTGCCGCAGCCCTCGCCCTGGCGCAGCTGGCCCGCGAGGAAGTGCCTGATGAGGTAGCCTCAGCCTATCACGGTGCCAAAATGCGCTATGGCCGCAACTACATTATCCCGGTGCCGTTTGATCCGCGCCTGATTTCAGCTATACCGGCAGCAGTGGCAAAAGCGGCCATGGATTCAGGCGTTGCCGGACAGATGATTGCCGATTTTGATGAGTATAAAGCCCGGCTGAGTGCCCGCCTTGATCCGGTTGCCGGTTCCTTGCAAAGCGTATTTGATCAGGTAAGGGAGGAACCTAAAACCGTTGTTTTTGCCGAGGGCGAAGAAGAGCAAGTAATCAGTGCCGCCTTTTCTTTTGCCTCAGGTGGGTTGGGCAAAGCAATTCTCGTTGGTCGCGATGACGTTATTGAACGGGTCATGAAAGATGCCGGGTTCGAAAAAAACGACCAGGTGGAAATTGTCAACGCCCGCCTGTCGGACAGAAACTTTGAATATGCCGAACATCTTTTTAAACGCCAGCAGCGCAACGGCGTTTTGATGCGCGACTGCCAGCGCCTTGTCAACACCGACAGAAACGTATTTGCCGCCAGCATGCTGGCTTTTGGCGATGCGGACGCCATGGTAACCGGCGTTACCCGCAACAATGCCCACGCCTTTGAAGACATCTCACGCGTTATCAGTGCCAAAAAAGATCACCGTGCCGTGGGTGTGACCATGGCGATTTCCCGCGGGCGTACAGTTCTGGTTGCTGATACCTCGATTGTTGATGATCGTCGCACCGCCGAAGAACTTGCCGATATTGCCATCGTCACCGCTGGTGTTGCGCGCCGGCTGGGCTATGAGCCCCGCGTCGCCATGCTGGCCTATTCCTCGTTTGGTTACCCTAAGGGCGCGCAGTCAACAAAAGTGCGACAGGCGGTTGAAATCCTCGATTCGCGCGCCGTTGATTTTGAATATGACGGAGAAATGACAGCCGACGTTGCCCTGAATGCCAACAAGATGGCAGCATACCCCTTCTGCCGCCTCAGCGCACCGGCAAACATTTTAATAATGCCCGGCTTCGCCAGCGCCAGCATTGCCATAAAAATGCTACAGGAACTCGGCGGCGTAACCATAATCGGTCCCTTGTTAGTCGGCCTGGAAAAACCAGTCCAGATAGTACCGATGAATGCAACTTCTTCGGAACTGGTAAATATGGCCGCAATAGCTGCCTATGACCTCAATCCGTGAGACAGGTAAGATTTTCACTGGCGCAGTTTTTAGCGGCGCTCAAGCGGCGCGCGGCCTGCACTCGCGCTGCTCGTTAGTCGTTCGCTGTCGGCTCCGCCGGGGGCCTTACTGATAATCTTTCAGTGTGGTACCGGACGACCGCAGGGAGGACTAAGGCCCAAGGGGGCTTGCAGGCCGCGCGCCGCTTGAGCGCCGCTAAAAACTACGCCATCTAAAATCCACAACCAAAAACCACCCTCTTCCCTCGAAAACCTTCAAAATATTAAGAGACCCTTAAAGAAGCCCTCTTAATCTGCACCAGGCTAAGCATCAGTGACGATGCAAGTGTGTAAAAGGGCATGAAACTACATGGTGTGGGGCAGGTCAAAAAAATCTGAAAGCCGCAGCCGTGGGTCAAAAAAAACGCGGGCGCGATCAACCGGTAAATCAAAGGTGGAAAACTCGCCCGGTCTTGTCCGGCGCGCTTCGGTTTACATGTTGCGCAAAGGTGCCTATTGGGGCACGGTTTTTGCCTTGTGGGGCGGCATAATTTTCGTCGGCCTGTCTTTTTACGTCCTGCTCGACCTGCCCAGCCCGGCATCGCTTGATCTGCCCGAGCGCTCCCCCAGTGTCATCATCATCGCCGCCAGCGGTAAAACCCTGGCCCGGCGTGGCACATTCAGCGGTGATGATGTGGAACTGGATCAGTTGCCGGATTATCTCGCCCAGGCGGTTATCGCCACCGAAGATCGGCGGTTTTATGTTCATTTTGGTATTGATCCCATTGGTCTGATAAGGGCCTTGTTCATCAACTATAAATCAGGCCGGGTGGTGCAGGGGGGAAGCACCATCACCCAGCAGCTTGCCAAAAACCTGTTCCTCAACCCGGACAGAACCATCCGCCGCAAAATTCAGGAAATGGTAATGGCGGTCTGGCTTGAGGCCAAATACACCAAGGTTGAAATTTTGCAGCTGTATCTCAATCGCGTTTATTTTGGCGCCGGAGCTTATGGCGTCGATGCTGCGTCAAGGCGCTATTTTGGTAAATCTGCCAGCGAGGTAACCCTGCCCGAAGCAGCCGTTCTTGCCGGATTGCTGAAAGCGCCAACAAAGTTTTCACCGATAAAAAATCCGAAATTGGCAGAAGAGCGAGCCTATCTTGTGCTCAATAATATGGTGCGATCAAACTATATCACCACAAGGGAAGGCCAATTGGCCGTGGATGAGCCAGCGTCATTCGCCCTGAAAAAGCCCCGTCGCTCAAACCAGTATATTGTTGATTGGGTGGTGGCCCAGCTTCCCGGGTTTATCGGCACGCCGAAACAGGACATTATTGTCGAGACAACTCTGGACCCGCGGTTGCAGGTGTTAGCGGAAAATGCCGTCAATGAAGTGCTTGATCGCGAAGGCCAGGCAAAAAATGCTTCCCAGGCAGCACTTGTTGCCCTTGATGGCCGCGGTGCCGTGCGCGCACTTGTGGGTGGGCGCTCTTATGCCACCAGCCAGTTCAACCGGGCCACTCAGGCCAGGCGGCAACCGGGCTCCGCCTTCAAACCGTTCGTCTATCTGGCGGCGCTGGAAAACGGCTACTCGCCTGACAGTCAGATCCTCGATGGACCGATCAGTATTAAAGGCTGGTCACCGAAAAACTACTCCAGAAAATATCGTGGTGAAGTGAGCCTGCGCGAAGGCTTTGCCAATTCCCTCAATACGGTAGCTGTGCGCCTGGCCCAGCAGGTTGGCACCAGAAAAGTTTTAAAAACAGCGCGCCGCCTCGGCATCAAGGCACCGATGCATAAAAATCCGTCCATGGCTTTGGGAACAGTGGAGATAAGCCCGCTTGAACTCACCGCCGCCTACGTTCCCTTTGCCAATGGTGGCGAGGGAATTTTGCCTTTTATAATCAATCGCATCAGGACAAAATCAGGTGAGATAATCTATCAAAGGCTGGGCTCAGGCCCGGGCAAGGTTATCAAGGACAGGCCGCTTGATCAGATCAATGATCTGCTCGCCTCCGTCACCAGATCGGGAACCGGTGTAAATGCCAATTTTGGCGACCGGCCGGTTGCCGGTAAAACCGGCACAAGCCAGGGCTTTCGCGATGCCTGGTTTGTCGGCTTCACGGCTCAGTTAACCACCGGCGTATGGGTTGGAAATGACGACAGCTCGCCAATGAAACGCGTGGCCGGCAGCGGTTTGCCATTGGCAATCTGGAAAAGTTTTATGGCGCCCGCGCACGAGGGCTTTCCGGTAGTGGCATTGCCGGGCTCCAAACTGCCGCCAATCAAATCAATCGACCAGCTGCTGGCCCGCACCAACCCGGAAAGAATAGTCACGGTTCAAGCAATAGCACCGGTAATTGCACCACCACCACCTGTTGTCATTGAGAAGCAACAACCTGCACCGGTTCTAAAGCGACGGGAAAAACAGCCGGAATTTACAGTGGAATCATTTTTCAAGGATATTGAAGAGCGCTGACAAGCTATGCTATTTCAGTGTTGTTCGCCGTAGATGTGTAATTTGGAGCCGCTGTTTTTGAGCCAGTTTTGCGCTTTCCTGTAATCAGGTATGCACTGTTCCACCAGCTTCCAGAAACGCGGTCCATGGTTCATCTCCTCAAGATGAGCAACCTCGTGCGCCGCCACATAATCCAGAACAAATGGTGGCGCCAGGATCAGGCGCCATGAAAACGAAAGCCCGCCGGTTGATGAACACGAGCCCCATCGGGTTGTCTGGTCGCGAACGGTAATGTTTTTGGCGCGAAGTCCCAGATGCTGAGAGTGGATAGTGATCGATTGGCCAAGATCGCTGCGCGCCTGCTTTTTGAGCCAGTCGCGCACCCGGCGCGCCAGATGCCGCCGGTCTCCCGCCACACAAATCACCGGTTGGTTCAAATCGCCGATGTCGTTTCCGGGGGTCCAGACGGTGCCGCGCTGGTCGGGGTAATGCTTGATGGTGTGCATAATATTGCGCAGGGGAACCTCAACACCGGGAGCAAAAGCAATAATATCGGGTTGGGCGTCAATGCGCGATTTAATCCAGCGGGCTTGAGAAATGGCAAAATCCATGGCCTCGGCTTCGCTGCCGTTACCGGGCATGGTTAAAATGACTTCGGGTTTGTTGGCACCGATTTTCAGGATAAATCGCCGTGCACGAGCATTGCGCCGCAGGATGACAGGCACATCCATCCCGTCAATTTCGAGGTTTCTTGTGCGCAATAAGGGCGCAGCGGATCTGCGCAAATTGAAAATCATCAGCAATAATCTGAGCTATGATAACCGGCGAGACAGGCGAATCACCTCGCATCTTCAGCCATTATGCCACGATCCGATTAGCGCGCTTTGTTTTTTTTGGCCCGGGTTTTAACCGGCTGCATACTGGCTTTAATAAACCGGGTAATTCGCGGCGCTATTTCAGCGTTGAACCGCTTGCCGTTAAAGACACCATAGTGACCTATTCCCGGCTGCAGATAATGTTGCTTGCGGGCTTTGGGAATATTGGGACACAGCTTGTGTGCTGCTTCGGTCTGGCCGACGCCTGAAATGTCATCACGCTCGCCTTCAATGGTCAACAAAGCAGTTTGTTTGATGGCGCTCGTGTTAATTCTGCGACCGCGATATAACATTATGCCCAATGGCAACGCGTGTTGAACAAAAACCGTTTCTATCGTCTGCAGATAATACTCCGCCGTCAAATCCATTACCGACATGTATTCATCATAAAATTCGCGATGTTTTTCCGCCGAATCACCATCGCCATCAACCAGATGGTTGAACAGATCGCGATGCGCACTCAAGTGTCGGTCAAGGTTCATGCTCATGAAACCGGTGAGTTGCAGAAATCCGGGATAAACGCTGCGCATCATACCGGGTTGAGGGAAGGGTACCTTGACAATGACATTTCTGGCAAACCAGTCGGTGCCTTTTTCCATCGCCAGATTATTCACAGCCGTGGGGCTGATGCGGGTATCAATCGGCCCGCCCATCAGCGTCATTGATGCCGGCGTGCACGCGTCTTTGTCTTCGCTCATCAAAGCCACTGCCGCCATTACCGGAACCGAAGGCTGGCACACCGCCATCACATGAGTGTCGGGCCCAAGCTCATGCAGCATCTCAATGATATAATCGATGTAATCGTCAAGATCGAAGGTGCCTTGCGACAACGGCACCTGACGCGCATCGGTCCAATCAGTGATATAGACATCATGATCTTGCAACATGGTTTCAACCGTGCCGCGCAAAAGCGTTGAATAATGGCCGGACATTGGTGCAATAAGCAGCAGCGTTGGTTGAGATTTGGTGACAGATTTTTTTACCTTGGCAAAATGCAGCAACCGGCAAAACGGCCGCTGCCAGGTGACAGTTTCTTCAACGGCGGTTTTCTTGCCCGCAATATCGATGTTTGTTATGCCAAATTCAGGCTTGCCATAACGCCGCGTCGAGCGTTCAAGCAATTCGAACCCGGCGGCCATACTGCGCCCATAGGCGGTCTGGGTGATGGGGTTTGAGGAATTGGTGAAATACATTTTACCAAAATCAGCAAAAGCGCGCGCAGGCGCCATGGCCGCATGGTTCAGTTCGTAAAGATGATATAGCATGCAAGCCCCTTTTGCTCTGCTGCGAACGGAAATGTTGCAGCGCGGCAATAGTAGCAATATTTTTGCTGCACAGCAACATTAGACCAAAAGATAATATCTAAGGTGGTAATTTACAGCAGTTTTTCAAGTTCTGCCGCCAGCTCATCCAGCCTAGCTCCAAAAGCAAAATGTTTAATGAACTCGCCTCTTTCATCCATAAGATATAAGCTTGGCAAGATAGCGGCATCAACACCTCATCCTGGGTGGTTGGGGTGCAAATTTAATTTCCGGGCTTCATGAAAACCATTACCAAAATAACTGAACATGCCGGGATTGGACCACGTTGGGCGGGGTCGGGGCAGCCATTGTTGCACCGGCTGCGGTTACAGACACTTATTACATTGCGATGGATAGCGGTTGCCGGGCAATTATCGGCTGTCGTTATTGTCTATTTTGGTTACAGCTTTCCACTACCCTTTTGGGAAAGCCTGGCAGTCATCTCATTGTAGGCTGCTCTCAATATCTGTTTAATGCTGCGTTATGGTGCCAATGTGCGCTTGCG
>CAZVAZ010000062.1:0-11020 GCA_964625235.1 uncultured Hyphomicrobiales bacterium | reverse complement strand
CACCGCAACCAACAATACCATACCGGCAAGTGTCTTCCGGCAGCACTTCCTCCACCGCCAGCAGATTGGCAGAAGAGCCGGCGTCATAGGCTTCAACCATTTGGGCAAGGCAGCTTTTTTTGCTGTGTATCAACATGTCGGGCAGAAGGACTGCAAAGGGTTCATCACCCACAATTTCGCGGGCACACCACACGGCATGGCCAAGACCCAAAGGCTCCTGCTGGCGGGTAAAAGTCACCTGGCCGGCCTGGGGCAAGTCTTTTTGCAAAGCCTCAAGCTCGGCGGTTTTACCGCGCTGCTCCAGTGTTGCCTCGAGCTCAAACTGCTTGTCGAAATGATCTTCAATAATGCCTTTGTTGCGCCCGGTAACAAAGATAAAATGCTCAATTCCAGCTTCGCGGGCTTCATCAACAACATGTTGTATGAGTGGCCGGTCAACAACCGTCAGCATCTCTTTTGGCATGGCTTTTGTTGCAGGCAGGAACCGTGTTCCCAGACCCGCCACGGGAAATACCGCTTTTCTGATTGGTTTTGACATTATTGCGCCCGAAATTAATGTTCAGTTTTAATCAATTGAGAAAAATGTAACGAATGATCCATGAGTTACCAGACATAAAGGATTACACGATAGACTTGAAAGAGTGGTTAAATGTTGAGGTAATCGATTAAGGGTTTTGCAATATGGCGGTTTTGGTTACAGGTGGTGCAGGATATATTGGTTCGCACATGGTGCTGGCGCTGTGTGATGGCGGCCAGGACGTGGTGGTGCTGGACAATATGTCAACGGGAGTTCGTGCCAATGTTGATACCCGCGCAGCCTTCGTTAAGGGAGATATTGCCGACAAAGCCCTGGTGGCCCGTATCCTGGATGAGCACAATGTGGATGTGGTGGTTCATTTCGCCGGGTCGATTATTGTGCCCGACAGCGTCGCCGATCCGCTGGAGTATTACTCCAATAATACCGCGAAAACCCGCGATCTGTTGGCGGCCTGCGTTGGGGCTGATATAAGAAATTTCATATTCTCCTCAACCGCTGCGGTCTACGGCATCCCGCAGGAAAACCCGGTGTTTGAAGATGCACCGCTCAATCCGATTTCACCTTACGGCACATCGAAGCTGATGACCGAATGGATGTTGAGGGACACGAGTTTTGCCCATGATTTCAGATATGTGGCCTTGCGCTATTTCAATGTTGCCGGTGCTGATCCCCAGGGCCGTTCGGGCCAATCAACGCCAAAGGCTACGCACCTGATTAAAGTTGCGTCAGAAGTGGCAACCGGCCAGCGTGCTTTCATGGAAATCTATGGCCGCGATTATGATACGCAAGATGGCACCTGTATTCGTGATTACATTCATGTCAATGATCTGATTGATGCCCATGTTCGCGCACTTGGTTATCTGCGTGCAGGCGGCAAAAGTGTTCAGCTGAACTGCGGGTATGGCGAGGGATATTCTGTTCTGGATGTTATCTCAGCGGTCGAACGCGCCAATGGTCAAGGCTTTGATGTTCGCGACAGCGAACGACGGGCGGGCGATCCGCCAGCATTGATTGCCGGTGCTGAAAAGATAAAATCCGTGCTGGGCTGGCAGCCGAAATATGCGGATATCGACACAATAGTTGCCCATGCTTTTAAGTGGGAGCAGAAAATTGCCCAGGAGCGTGACTGCACAGAGAAAGTTGTCGGGCTTTAGAAGGTTGGATGCGGTTTTTAAGGGCGGCAAGGCCGAAATTTAAATGGGGCACATTTTTTAAGTAGGGACGTTTCATGATCTCATTTTTTTTGCGGCCGACGGCAAGGTCGTGTTTTCGGGTGTTTTTTGGATTGAGCACTTTTGTGTTTGCAGCTGTGTTGATCACTGTATCTCCGGCTCAGAGCAATACGGGTTTTAGCCAGTGGGTCAGCAAGGTCTGGCCGACAGCACGCGCCAACGGGATTTCCCGCAAGACTTTTGACCAGGCCTTTGCCGGTGTGGTCCCCGATCCCAAAGTGCTGGAAGCAGCAGAACATCAACCCGAATTTGTCAGGCCTGTGTGGAATTATCTTGATCGGGCATTGACGCCAAAACGCATTAGCAAGGGCCGGGAATTATTGCGGACATATAATTCAACCCTGAGCAGGCTTGAGAAACGCTTTGGCGTTGACAAGCACATACTGGTGGCAATCTGGGGACTGGAAAGTGCCTATGGAACCCGAATGGGTGATCTGAATGTCATCCGTTCTCTCGCCACTCTGGCGTATCAGGGCCGCCGTGGAAAATTTGGTTTCAAGCAGCTGATCGGTGCTCTTAAAATCCTTGAACGTGGCGATATTCCTCTTCGCCAATTCCAGGGGTCCTGGGCAGGTGCCATGGGCCAGACCCAGTTCATTCCCACAACCTACAACGCATATGCGGTTGATATTGATGGTGATGGCCGCCGCAATATCTGGACCAGCCCGGCTGATGCGCTTGGCTCGGCTGCTAATTATTTGCGCGTCTCCAAATGGAAAAAAGGCGCACCGACGGTAATTGAAGTAACACTGCCGAAAAAATTCAAATTTAGTAATGCCGGGTTGAAGAAAACCCGGGCGATGTCAAAGTGGGTGGCGATGGGTATCAAAGATGTGCATGGCAAAGGGCTAAAGTCGAGTTCGCGCCGCGCCGCAGTTATTGTGCCTGCAGGTGCTTTGGGCCCTGCCTTTCTTGTCTTCAATAATTTCCGCTCGATCCTTCGATACAACAATGCGGTATCTTACGCATTGGCCGTGAGTTATCTGGCAAAACGGTTCAGGGGCAATGGGGTAATCGTCAAGGCCTGGCCGATAGAAAACCTTCCTTTAAACCTGGCGCAAAACAAGGAGCTTCAACAGCTTTTGATTGAACAGGGGCACAAGCTGGGCAAAGTTGACGGTAAAGTCGGAAGTAAAACGATTAAGGCAATCAAAGCCTATCAACAGCGAAAAGGCATAATTGCCGACGGGTATCCGAGTTCGGCTTTGCTGGATCGATTGCGCAAAGGTTGAATTCAGATCTTACGTGTGTAATTGTTTGTCAACGGGGTTGGGGTAATATCGAGCAGGGGTTCATTATTATCCTGATTTAGTCGCTCGGCGCTGGAATGCGCCGGACCGTAGTTGGTTGGTAAAATGTAGTTGAGTTGCGTTGTGTTCAAGGCTCGGGGATAATTGTGTTCAAGCTCGGGGGTAAATGTGTGTGTTCGGCATTGATGCTGGCTGTTTGGCTGGCGATGGTGCCGTTCGTCGTAACCACCTCTTTTGCGTCGATGAATTCTACTGGTTTCAAAAAAACAACCTCGACACAAAACCTCTCCGTGGCAGCTGTTGCCGGAAAATCAAAAGTAACAACCACAGGCCTTACACCAGGCAGGATGGTGCAGAAAAACACCAACCTTATGGTCCTGGGCGATTCACTGGGCGGCGGTGTCTGGACCGGGTTGTACGATAGTTTTCGCAAAGACAAAAACATCAAAGTCCTGCGCAAAACCAAACCCTCAACCGGGTTTGTGCGATTGGATTTTTATGACTGGAATGCCAGGTTGAGGCAAATTCTGGCCAATACCAGGATTGATGTTGCCATTGTCATGATGGGTGCGAACGATCGCCAGACTATTGTCACCAGGGCCGGGCGCTATCGGCCTGGATCCAAACGCTGGCGCGAGATTTATGCCTCGCGTGTTGATGAATATATCAGGCAGCTCAAAGCTCATGGTGCCAGGGTTTACTGGGTAGGACTGCCGATTACCCGACAAAAAAAATTCAGCCGGCATATGCGCATCCTCAATGAGATTTTCGCTGATCGTGCTCGCGCCAATGATATAGTTTTCGTCGATATCTGGAATGACTTTACAACGGCCAATGGCAATTACAGTGCTAATGGCAAAGATCTCAAAGGCCGGATGCGCAAGCTCAGGGCCAATGATGGTGTGCATTTCACCATGCGCGGATATCAAAAGCTGGCCTTTGCAACGGAGCGATTTATCCGGGCTGATTTCAGCAAGAAACCCCGGCAGATTGCCGTGAAGAAACCGTCAGAACAAGCCAGGCCAAACCAGATGGCAATGGTTGCACCGAAGCTTGGTATGGAACTTGGCATGATGGCTCCAGCGTTAGGTGTCGATGAAGGTGTGAAGCCTCAGGCTTTATCACAACAAGGCGCCAGACCTGTAAATTCAGCAATCAGGTTGGAGCGGCCGGAATTTGTTCCTGCTCCAGGTTTTTCAACGGCTCAAAGCGAAGCTGAAAAGGCAAAAAGCCTGCGATTGGCACTTGGCAAAATCGCCCGCCGCATTGAGCCGGAAACTGTAAATGTTCGTCAACAGGCACAAATCACTTCAATTCAACCCAAAAAATTACCGGTTTTTCACCCGGATGTCGATTATTTAGCAAAAAATATCAAAAAAAGCGAAAAAACTGACACCGGCAAGGCCATTCAGCAAGCTCTTGATAACGTTTTTCAGGATATATTAAGCATAGTTCAGCCGGACAAGGTTGTTGTCGTTACCAGCAGAGCTGCTATTGCTCCCGATCAGGAGGCGCAACTAAGCAAGTTCAAGGTTCTGCCACAGCGCCAGCAGATGCGTAAGACCGTGACATCGGGTTTGAGTTCTGGATTGCTGCGGCAATCGGTAAAAACAGATGTTGCGCCCCGGGTTGCGGGGATTGTTCGTCCGGTGAGTATTGAGAGTGGTACGCCTGATGACAATGTTGAGTATGGAAGTAAAAAGATTGATGGACGCGAAGCGCTCGCGGCAACTGAGATCGCGTCGATTACCCCGCTACCTGAGCTGGATATCAAAGCCACCTCTGATGGCCAGGGCGTTTTCAACGCCACCGGCTACCGGGCGTTATTGCGTGGTAACGCCGTATCGCCAAAGGCCGGCCGCGGTGACGATTTCTCCTGGCCACGGGATTAAGCTTGATCTGCCGAACTATGCTCCCGGCCTTGCTGTTATTCCCATCGATAATCCTGAAGAGGCCAGACATTATGCCAGGATGCGCAGATCCCGCCCCTACAGGATGGCTCTGACCATTGGCTTTTGCCTGTTGCTGGCCGCGTGTTCGCAACCTCAGATTTTCGAGAATACAGAAAAAAGTTCACAAGCCGCTCCTGCGGTGAAAGATGCACCCGCATCTGTTGCAGATACAAAGGGTGGGCTTTCAGGTTTTTACACCGCTCTGGTACGTCTTGAGAGCGGTCAGCGTTCAACTCCGGTGGTGGTGGTTCATCTTGGTGACAGCCACATTGCAGCGGATCGTTTTTCAGGTGATTTGCGCCAGCAGTTTCAGCGCCGTTTTGGGGATGCCGGTCGCGGTCTGGTGCAGCCAGGCAAGGCTTTTAAATATTTCAATGCCCGTGGTGTCAGCACCCAACAATCCAAAGGCTGGAAAGCGGCCAACAGTTTTTTTGACGACACCGGGCCATATTCACTGACCGGTGTCCGGTTGGAAGTGGCCCGAGCGGGCGAGGTTTTGAAACTGACGGTGGATAAGCCTCACCGCCAACAGGAAATCGAAGTTGCATTTTTAAGCAGGCCCGAGGCTGGATCAGTCGAGGTAAAGGCTGGTGGCAAAACTCAGAAACTGAATTTAACCAACGCAAAATCCCGTATACAGCGGTTCAAAACCAGTGCCCGGTCACTGTCCATAAAAACACTGGATGCGCGTCCGGTAGCGGTGCTCGGCTGGAGTTCTTACTCGCCAAATCGCGGGGTGCGCTATGTCAGCCTTGGCCTGCCCGGGGCATCTGCCGACGTAATGGCACGGTGGGATACTTCGCTTGTGATGGCGGATTTGAAATACCTCAAACCTGATCTGATTATTCTGGGCTATGGCACAAATGAGGGTTTTAAGGATGATTTGAATGCCGCAGCTTATCAGTGGCACTTTGAAGCACTTGCGGCCAGCTTAAAAAAGGCTGCCAATAATCCTTCCCTGCTAGTGCTTGGGGCACCGGATTCGACGCGATTACCGAAATACGCGCGAAAACAGGGGGGCTCGCCTGGATGCAAAGCATTATCGCGAGACGAAGTGGCGCAATATTCATCGCTTCTGCAACAAAAATCCGTAACTCTGGCGCGCTGGCATGCACCGCCGGGTCTCGCGCGCGTGCGTGCAGCACAAAAGCGCGCTGCACAAAATCTTAACGCAGCCTATTGGGACTGGTCGCAGGTGATGGGTGGTCAATGCGGTACTTTTCGCTGGGCCAGCGCCAAACCGGCCCTGGCCTATGGCGATAATGTTCATTTTAACGATGCCGGCAGCAAACGGGCGGCGGCAGCATTGTACCGGTTCTTGATGAAGGGTTATGGCCAGTTCAGTTAGATTCAGAAAAAACTTTCTGACATCCTTTGGTCATATGCAGCGGTGGTGCGGAGATGCTTTTTCCAACACTAGATTTTGCCCTGTTTTTTATGGTGGTTTTCGTCGTCAGCTGGGAATTGCGGCGGCGATTTGAAGCCCGCAAACTGGTGCTGTTAGCCGCCAGTTATTTTTTCTACGGCTATTGGGATCTGCGTTTTACCGTCCTGTTGCTGGCAAGCTCCCTGCTTAATTATGCTGCCGGTTACTTGTTACAGCATTATGAAGACGAGAGGCCGCGTAAATTAATCGTCGGTATCGCTGTTGCCATCAACCTTATCGTGCTGGCATTTTTCAAATACTACGGCTTTTTTATCGACAGTCTGACCGATGTGCTGGTGCAACTGAACATTGAGCGCGATCTTCCGTTTTTGGAAATCATCCTGCCCGTTGGTATTTCGTTTTTTACCTTTCAGGGAATTTCCTACGTCGTTGATGTGTATCGTCGTGACGTTAAAGCTTCAACCTCGCTGGTTGATCTGTGCCTGTATATTTCCTTCTTTCCGCAACTGGTGGCCGGGCCGATTGTGCGGGCATCAGAGTTTTTACCACAACTTACCGCACCACCTCAGCTCAGCAAAAAGCAGATCGGCGTGGGGGTTGCGCTGATACTTTCCGGCCTGTTCAAGAAGATGATCATTGCCAATTATCTGGCCACCGAAATAGTCGACAAGATATTTTTTGACCCCTCGGTCTATGGCGCGATGGATCTGGCGGTTGGGGTATATGCCTATGCCATCCAGATTTATTGCGATTTCAGCGGCTATAGTGACATCGCCATCGGTATTGCCGCTCTTCTGGGCTATCGCTTTCAACGCAATTTCAACCAGCCCTACCGGGCAACGAGCCTGCGCGATTTCTGGCGGCGCTGGCATATTTCGCTGTCAACCTGGCTTCGCGATTATCTCTACAAACCACTGGGCGGCAGTCGTGGCGGCAAAATCGCCACATACCGCAATATATTTTTGACCATGCTGCTCGGCGGTATCTGGCATGGTGCCGCCTGGACATTTATACTCTGGGGTATGTTTCACGGTGTTGCCATTGCCATGGAGCGATTTATTCTGCAGTTGCAGCCGCAACAAAATTATGCGCTTGCCGGATATGGCGGCGGGGCGGTTGGGCGCATGCTGGAACTGAGTGACAGTGGCGGCCGGGCCATCGCCGGATTTGCCGGGTTTTTGCTGACATTCAATCTGGTGTGTTTTTCGTGGATACTGTTCAGGTCCCCCGATATGGAAACGGTCTTTGCCCTGTTGCAGGGTCTGGGCAGCTGGGGGCAAGGCCCGGAACTGGCCACGCCTTTTATAAGTGTTCTGGTTTTCGGCACATTGGCGAGCCAGTTCCTACCTGCCAACTGGGTGGAAAAAACCGGTGAGCATTTATCACGGCTTGGGGCCATTCCACTGGGCCTGGTGCTGGGCGCCGGATTATTGTTGATTGAAGCGGTTTCACCCGATGGTGTTGCCCCGTTTATTTACTTTCAGTTTTAAGGTTGGACATGGGCGCGAAAGAAACAACAGACACTGAAACCAGGACAGGTAAGAAATCCGGTCGCGCAAAACCCAGACGCAAAATTATCCTCAATACACCGCCCGGGACCAAATCCGGGGCGCGGCCCGTGTCGGCCAGCCAACCCAGAAAACGCAATGCGCTGGGTGGGGAGCGCATGACAAGAATACTACCGAAAAATCTTGCCCAATCAGCAGTGGCCGCACAATTCCGGCAGGTAGTCATAAGCAAAGGAACAAACTGGAATATTTCTGAAAATATCGGCTCAGCATGGAGTGTGGGCAGCCAAAATGAGCCGAACGAAGAAGATACCAGCCGTAATCGCCGACGCATGGTTATAGCAATAATGGTGGCGACTTTGATGCTCGGGATCTTCAATTCCAGCGCGTTGGTCAACCGGGTGAGAGGTCTGCAGGCGGGGCCGGTGGAGGACCGCATTATCAACACAGCCGAGGCCTGGCACGGATGGATGGAAAATCAGAAATTAAGCGGTTACATAGATATTGCCCGCGCTTACGTTGCCGACCTGAAAGATAAACGCTGGCAGGATTTAGAGCGGTAAATCGCTTTTACCCATTAAAAACCTGTCGATGGAATGGGCGGCCTGGCGGCCTTCACGTATGGCCCAGACAACGAGGGATTGCCCGCGGCGCATGTCACCTGCAGCAAAGACTTTAGGTCTTGAAGTCTCATAATCGTCGGTATTTGCCGCGACGTTTTTGCGGCCATCAAGGTCGAGTTCAAGCTCGGCAATCATGCCCTCAAGAACGGGATGGACAAACCCCATGGCGAGTAAAACCAGGTCAGCGGGCAGATCAAATTCAGTGCCCGCCACAGGTTCAAATTTCTCGTCAACTTCGACACCATGAAGCTGGGTTACATGGCCATCTTCACCGCTGAAAGACGTGGTCATGACACTGAATTCCCGTGTGGCACCTTCGCGCTGCGATGAAGATATTCGCATTTTTATCGGCCAGTGCGGCCAGGTCAAAGCCTTGTCCTCGTGTTTAGGCGGGATTGACATAATTTCCAGTTGGGTGACCGAGAGTGCGCCCTGGCGAAACGACGTGCCGATGCAATCGCTGCCGGTATCGCCGCCGCCAATGACGACCACATGCTTGCCCGCAGCTGTAATTGGTTGCACATCGCCTAAGGGTTCGTTTGATACCCGGCGGTTTTGCTGGGGCAGAAAATCCATGGCGAAATGAACGCCGCCAAGATTGCGGCCCTCAACGTCTAAATCCCGGGAGATTTCCGCACCACCGGTGAGCAGTACCGCATCATGGGATTGCTCAAGTTCAATTGCGGTAACATCCACACCCACATGGACTAGCCCATGAAAAACCACACCTTCGGCCTTCATCTGTTCAAAGCGGCGATCGATCAGCTTTTTCTCCATTTTAAAATCAGGAATGCCGTAGCGTAACAGGCCGCCGGGTTTTGCATGCCTGTCATAAAGATGCACATCGTGTCCGGCGCGGGCCAGTTGCTGGGCAGCGGCCATGCCGGCGGGTCCGGCACCGATGATGGCAATTTTTTTGCCGGTCAGTTGAACAGGAGATTGCGGGTTGATCCAGCTTTGGGCAAAGCCTTTATCGACGATGGCACATTCAATGGTTTTGATGGTCACCGGGTTGTCATCAATGTTCAAGGTGCAGGCAGCTTCGCACGGTGCCGGGCAGATGCGCCCGGTAAATTCAGGAAAATTGTTGGTTGAATGCAGGTTGCGACAGGCTTCTTCCCAATCTGACGCATAGACCAGATCATTCCAGTCGGGGATCTGATTGTTGACCGGACACCCGGTGTGACAATAGGGAATGCCGCAGTCCATGCAGCGTGCGGCCTGACGGGCAACTTCTGTTTCCGACAGCGGAATGACGAATTCTTTATAATTGCGCACCCGATCAGCTGCCGGTCTGTTGCGTCTTTCCTGGCGGTCAATTTCAAGAAAACCGGTAATCTTGCCCATGATTATTTACTCCCCCTGAGGCCAACAGACATGTCCATCGGTGCCTCGGTCTGCTCCATTTCCTGCAAGGCGCGGCGATATTCAACTGGCATGACCTTGACGAATTTTTCTATCATTTCATCCCAGTTATCAAGGATTTTCCGGGCGCGGGGCGAGGCTGTATAGTGCATATGATTTTCAATCAGCTGGCGCAGCCTTTCTTCATCAAACCTGTCCATATTGCGGGCTAAATCCACAAGTCCGTGGGTTTCAAGATCGCCGCCCTGATGGCCGATTTTTTCCAGACTGTCGTCTTCCGACGCCAGTGGTTCAAGGTCAACCATGGCCAGGTTGCAGCGCTGTTCAAAGGTTTTATCTTCATCAAGCACATAAGCAATACCACCGCTCATGCCCGCAGCGAAGTTGCGTCCGGTGTCGCCAATAACAACGACAATACCGCCGGTCATATATTCGCAACCATGGTCACCACAGCCTTCAACAACGGCAATAGCGCCCGAGTTGCGCACGGCAAACCTCTCACCGGCTATGCCTTGAAAATAACATTCGCCGGAAATAGCACCATACAAAACCGTATTGCCGACAATGATGCTTTTCTCCGGCACAATACCGCTATCTGACGGCGGGCGCACAACCAGTCGGCCCCCGCTCAAGCCTTTGCCGACATAATCATTGGCTTCACCAACGAGATTGAGGCTGACGCCTGCGGCAGCAAAAGCACCAAAACTCTGGCCTGCGGTTCCTTTCAGCGAGATTGAGATTGTGTCTTCGGGTAGGCCCTTGTGACCATATCTTTGTGCCACCTCACCTGACAGCATGGCACCGGTGGTGCGGTCGGAGTTTTTGATATCAACTTCGATTTTTACCGGTGTTTTATTCTCCAGCGCCGGCATGGCCTGTTCGATCAGGCTGCGGTCAAGCACCGCTTCCAGGTGATGGTTCTGGCAACTGGAATTATACAGGTCGGTGGGCTTGTCAAATTCTGGTTTGTAAAACAGTTTGGTGAAATCAAGGCCGTTTGATTTCCAGTGATCAATCGCCTTGTCTTTGTCGAGATATTGGTTTTGGCCAACCATTTCCCTGAAGGTTTTAAAGCCCATTTCAGCCATTAGTTCGCGCACTTCTTCGGCAACAAAGAAGAAGTAATTTATGACGTGTTCCGGCTTTCCGGTAAATTTGGCGCGCA
>CAZVAZ010000061.1:0-11031 GCA_964625235.1 uncultured Hyphomicrobiales bacterium | reverse complement strand
ACAGGGCGTGATTGCCGGATGAATGGGTGGCAACACCTTTTGCCACCTTGTCATCCGGCAAACCGAACACGGCGTTTGATGCGCCGCGTACCTTGAAGGCCCCGGCTTTTTGAAAGTTTTCGCATTTGAAAAACAGCTCAGCCCCGGTAAGTTCATTCATGAACGAACTGGTCAGCACCGGCGTGCGGTGAATATACGGTTTGATGCGCTCGTGGGCTTTGAGTACATCATCGTAATCCGGGATATAGGTTTTTTCAACGGCTGCCATTAATCTTGTATCCCCTATGCTGCCTGTGATTGGGCATTGCATTTGAATTGGCGGTAGTAATCCTGTGCCGCGCCAACCCCGGAACCAAGTTCAATTGGATAGTTCAGATCTTTCATCGCCATCTCGATAGCGGCCAGGCCCGATAGAGCCATGACATCCGTGAGGGAACCCAGATGGCCAATACGGAACGCTTTTTTATTCATTTCGCCCAGGCCAATGCCGAAGGAGACTGAATAGGCATCATAGGCATGATCTGTCAATTGATTGCTGTCAAAGCCTTCAGGCACGTAGATCGCACTCACCGTATCGGAATAAAGGTCAGGCGTATTGGCGCACAACCGCAAGCCCCAGGCATCAACCGCGCAGCGGATACCTTCAGCAATGTGGAAGTGGCGGGCGTAGACATTTTCAAGGCCTTCTTCAAACAGCATATCAAGGCTTTCGCGCAAGCCTGCCATTAACTGGATCGGCGGCGTATAGGGGTAGGAGCCTTTGGCGTTGGCGGCAATCATGTCGCGGAAGTCAAAGAAACAGCGCGGGCATGTGGCTGTTTCCATTGCCGCCAGCGCTTTTGGGCTAACTCCGATGATGGCCATGCCGGTGGCCAGCATGAAGCCTTTTTGCGAGCCCGATACGGCAAGATCGACCTGCCATTCGTCCATGCGGAAATCCATTGAGGCTAAAGAACTGACGCAATCCACATAAAGCATGGCGGGATGGGTTGCTGCATCCATAGCGTTGCGGATAGCGGCAATGTCGCTGCGCACGCCGGTGGCGGTTTCATTGTGGGTTACCAGCACCGCCTTGATTTCGTGATTTGTGTCAGCAGCCAGACGTTCACCATAAAGATCAGCCGGGGCACCGTCTCCCCATTCACATTCAATCACTTCGACATCGAGATTATGGCGCTCACACATATCAATCCAACGGTGCGAAAACATACCAAAACGGGCAACCAGAACCTTGTCTCCCGGTGACAGCGTGTTGGTGATGGCGGCTTCCCAGCCGCCGGTGCCACTGGCCGGGAAGGTGATGATTGTGCCGACCTCGGTTTTGAAGACTTTTTTCAGATCAGAAAACAATGGTGCCAACCGGCTTGAGAAATCCGGCGCACGGTGATCCAGCGTCTGTATGTTCATGGCACGGCGCAGTCGGTCAGGAATATTGGTAGGTCCTGGAATAAAAACGGGGTTCTGGCCGGTCATCTTTTTCTCCACTTGATTTGACGATCCGCAAACAATACCGGTTTTCAGTAATTAGGCAATTTTTCTGAAAAATAATTCCATTTTTAATGAATAATTATAAGCCTTTGAAAGTAATGCTATTTTTGTTTTCAAATATGCTATAAAATAATAATTGAAAAATAATTCTGTTTCTTTACCCTGTGTTATATCGAAGATCAGGACCGTAACCGGAAGGTGATCCATGGAGGAGACTGTTCATAAACGTGCTCGTGGGCGGCCAAAATCTATCTTTCACAATGCTCAGCCCAGCACGGTGAAGGCGCTTGATCGCGGCCTGGTTTTGCTCAGGCATTTGTCGCAGGAAGGTCAGGCCTCGCTCAGCAATCTGGCGCTCACATTGGGCATGCCACCGTCATCAGCCCACCGCGTGCTGGCGACTTTGCAGAAACACCGTCTGGTTGAATTTGATGTTTCCTCACAGGAGTGGATGATTGGCATTGAGGCTTTTCGCATTGGCAGCGCTTATCTGGTGCGCACCAACCTGGTTGAAGCGTCACGGCAGACCATTCGAAAGTTGATGGAGACAACCGGAGAAACAGCAAATATTGCCATTGCAGATGATGGTGACGTGGTCTTTGTCAGCCAGGTTGAAACGCATAATCCGATCCGGGCGTTTTTTCGTGTCGGTACCCGCAACCATATGCACACCTCGGGCATCGGCAAGGCGTTGATGGCGGATATGGAACGCGGCGATGTTGAAAGGATACTGCAGCAAAAAGGACTGCCGCAATTCACAGCCAAAACACTGACATCACCGCAATCGCTGTTTGACGATCTTGAAGCCATCCGAAAACGCGGCTGGTCGTTGGATGATGAAGAGCGCCATTCCGGTATGCGCTGTGTTGCCGCGAGCATTTACAATGCGCTGGGCGAACCGGTCGCCGGGGTATCGGTCTCCGGGCCGACGGTGCGTCTGACTGACCAGATAATTTCCGAACTGGGGCCTGTGGTAAAACGTGCGGCGGATGAGATTACGATGTTGATTGGCGGGGCAAAGGAAACCGTGTCCTGAAATCAAGCATATTGCTGCACCGGAGTTCCGGCGAGGGCTGCAATGTTGATCAATCCTCTAACCGTAATTGAAGGTGTGACGATGTGGGTGCGGTTACCCATGCCCATGAGAATGGGGCCGACTTCAATGCCCTGGGAGACGGATTTGAAACTGTTTCTGACGGCACTTGCGGTTTCGGCAAAGGAGAAAATCAGAACGTTGGCTGGTCCCTTCATTTTTGAATTGGGGAAGATGCGGGCGCGCAATTCGGGGTTGAGGGCGGTATCAAGTTGCATTTCACCTTCGAAGGCGAAATCACAATCTCTGTTGTTTAAAATCGCAATGGCTGCGCGCATGCGTATGGCTGATTCCGAATTCAAATCGCCAAACTGCGAATTGGAACACAAGGCGATATTGGGCTCGATGCCGAAGCGGCGAACATGGCGGGCAGACGCAATAACGGTCCTGGCCACCTGTTCTGCTGTGGGGTGAGGATTAACCTGAGTGTCGGCAACAAACAGGGGGCCTTTTTCCAGAATTATCAGCGACAAAGCGCCAATCGGGTGCCTGTGTTCGGTGGCAAGCAGTTGTTCCACATATTTGAGATGCCACAGGTAATGACCAAAGGTGCCGCAGATGAGACTGTCGGCATCGCCGAGATGGACCATGACTGAACCAATTACCGTGGTGTTGGTGCGCAAGATGGCCTGGGCGAGGTCAGGGGTTACGCCATCCCTTTCCCGCATCTGGTGATAGGTCTGCCAGTAGGTGCGGTAGCGCGGGTCGTTTTCCGGGTTAACTATTTTGAACTGGCTGGTGATATTCTCGGGCAGGCTGAGGCTCTGGCAGCGCTGGTGGATAACGTCGGGGCGGCCAATAAGGATTGGAATATCGATTGTTTCTTCAAGGATGGCGACGGCTGCGCGCAAAACTCTTTCATCTTCACCTTCGGCAAAGGCTATTTTTCGCGTGTTGGAACGCGCTGCCTCAAACACCGGGCGCATAATCATGCCGGAGCGATAAACCGAGGTGTTCAGCTTGTCCTCGTAGGCCTGAATATCCTCGATCGGACGCCTGGCGACACCGGTTTTCATAGCTGAGCCGGCAACAGCGCTGGCGACAACGGCCAAAAGACGCGGATCAAACGGCTTGGGGATAAGGTATTCCGGGCCGAAGCGTAATTTCTCATCGCCATAGACCGCAGCGGTTTCTGCCGCCGACGTCATGCGGGCCAGTTTGGCGATACCTTCAACGCAGGCTATTTCCATAGTGTCATTGATTTCAGACGCCTCAACATCCAGTGCGCCGCGAAATATGAACGGAAAACACAGCACATTGTTAACCTGGTTGGGAAAATCGGAGCGCCCGGTGGCAACGATTGCATCAGGTGCGACCTTGAACACCTCTGCGGGCATAATTTCAGGGTTTGGATTGGCAAGGGCAAATATGATGGGTTTTTTCGCCATCTTTTCAACCATATGAGGTTTGAGCACATCAGCGCCGGACAGACCGAGGAAAAGATCGGCACCGGCGATGACATCGTCAAGGCCCAAGGCTTCACCCGGTTGCGCAAACTTGTCCTTTTGCGGCGTCATCTCTTGGCTCCGGCCCTTGTAGACCAGACCGGCGATGTCACAGAGCCAGATATTCTCGCGCTTCACTCCCAGTTTAATCAGCATGTTGAGGCACGCAATACCGGCAGCACCTCCACCGGTTGATACGACCTTGATGTCGGCAAATTCACGGTTGGTCAGTACAAGTGCATTCTTGGCCGCTGCTCCCACAACGATTGCCGTGCCGTGCTGGTCATCGTGAAAAACCGGGATGTTCATTTTCTCCCGGCAGATTTTTTCAACGATAAAACATTCCGGCGCCTTGATGTCTTCAAGGTTGATGGCACCGAACGTGGGCTCAAGGGCGATGATATGATCGGCGAGTTTTTCTGGATCGCTTTCGTCAATCTCAAGGTCGAAACAATCTATATTGGCGAATTTCTTGAACAAAACCGCCTTGCCTTCCATGATCGGTTTTGACGCAAGCGGGCCTATGTTGCCAAGGCCAAGGGCGGCTGATCCGTTGGTCACCACTGCTACCAGATTACCTCTTGCGGTATATCTGGAAGCTGTCGAGGGGTCTTTTTGAATGGCGAGACTTACATCAGCAACACCGGGCGAATAGGCCAGGGACAGATCTCTCGGATTGGCCAGCGGCTTGGTTGGTCTGATTTCAAGTTTACCGGGCTTGGGAAACTCGTGATAATGCAGCGCTGCCTCGTTGAGCGATTTTTCTGTCGTGGTTTTCTTACTGGCCATTGTCAGGCGTCCGTCAAATTATTGAATCAGTAATCAACCTAACACGTAGATGGATTAAAAAAATATTGTTGCGATTTTTTTTCCATTTCCCTGACAGGTGCAAAGAACCGGTCGCTATACAGAGCATCAGGTTAGAGGTCTATTGCCTCAATCAGAGGCTTAAGGTGGGTTTCGTATTTGCGCCATTTTTCTACCGATGATCGATAAATCGGCTTGTTGGCCTGGTTGAAACTGGCGGTACCAAGACGCCGGCGTTTTTCAAAATAGCGTTCGCAATCTGGATGCCATTCGAGGTCACAGAAATCCAGGGTTTTTCTTATACTGGCATCAGTATCGCGCACCAGTTCCTCGTATTGAACTGTCAATAAGCGTTCGGGTGCGAGTGACTTCCAGTGATCGCATAATTCTTCGAACAACCGGTAGAACCCGCCAATCATTTTCAGATCATGGGTAAAATCCAGACCGGGACCAAAACAGGCCTGGTAACATGACAGGCCGATATCGAGGGGATGGCGCTGTAACAGTATGATCCTGGCATCGGGCATTGCCGACCAGATTGCCCCGACATTGAAAAAATTATGCGGCATTTTGTCGGTGGTTCTGTTTTTTCCGTCCGCCAGACCTGAGATTTTTGAGCGATAGATATCACCGGTTTCCGCCCAGGCTGCGGCCGACAGGTCGGCTTCGTAATCGGGAAATTTTGCTGCCAGTATATGGGCTAACAGGACCAGTTCGCCACACGGTGTGACTTGTGGATGGGCTCCGATTATCTGCTCAACCAGAGTTGTGCCCGAGCGTGGCATGCCGAGAATAAAAATCGGTGACAGAATATCATCGCGCACGGGGCCCGGGTTTTGATTGATGCTTCCGGCGGGAAATTGTTGTTTCAAACGTTTGACGCGATCCTTATCCAGTTGAAGCGAGTAGGGTCGATCTATTTTGCGCAAATCATTGCCAATGGTCAAATGATGAAAAGCGCGCGTCGTATCTTCCATATCGGCAAACGCCTTGCCCAGGGCGAAATGCAATAACGCCGGGTCGGTGGGATCACTGGTGAGGGCATTTTCCATTTCAGCGACAAGGGCAGTATCATCAGCCGATTGCGGGGAGAATTTTCTAAGCTGGCTCAGGCTGAAGTAAATTTTTGCAAGGTCCGGGCGCATTGAAAGTACCTTGCGGTAGGTTTTTGCAGCAGCCTCACCATCGCTGGCATCAATATAAATGGAGGCGGCATCGTTGAGAATTTCCGTGTCGTCCGGGGCTTTGGTGATTGCTCGTTCAATGGTTGAAATCGCCTCTTTCACACGCCCTGTTTTGCTGTAAAGAAGGGCAATTCGCGCTTCGAGATCACCATCATACCCACCGATGGCCTGGGCGTTTTCAAGGCCACGCAAAGCTTCGGGAATATCGGTGATGCTGACGGCCACTTCGGCAAACTCCACCCAGAACGCGGGGTCAGTATCGGCTATTATATCGGACAGCGGATAGAGGTGCGACATCGCCTCGAAGGGGCGTGATTGCTGGCGGCGCACATTGGCAAGCCCGTGCAGAGCGCGAGGGTGGTTGGGTGACAGTTCAAGGGCTCTCGAGTATTTTTCGATACCGCCTTCGAGATCATTTTCTGCGACTTTGCAAATTGCCTGACCCAGAAAGTGGTCTGGATTGAGAGGCTCGTGTCTCGTCGCTTGCGCATAGGCATGCCCGGCGCGCTTAAAGTTATCATTTGAATAATAAACATAACCGAGATCGGACCAGTATTTGGCTGTTTTGGGATAATATTTGACCAGCCTGGAATAGAATTTTTCGGCTTCTTTGAGGTCTCCCAGTTTGACAGCACAGGTGCCGCAGAACTGGAGTAACATGTCAGATTTTTTATTGGAACGAAGCAGGGTTTTGCCCATCCGCAATGCTTCGTCACTCCTGCCCGTTTCCAGCAGCTGAGCAGCCGTTTCGAAATTCACTTGCATACTCTTTGGCCAGATTTACCGGGGTGAAAATTATGCGTGTTTTATCTGATATTCCCCAAACGGGTCAATAAATAATCGAATGAAGCCGGTAAAAGGGTATTATTGTGTTTTCAAATAACGCAAAAACGGGACCGTTGCCCGGTTGACGCCTATGTTGTTCTTGAGTCAGTATGGAAAGACAGGTACTGTTGTAGCGTTGTTAAGAATCAACTGGGGATGTTGATTTCACAATTTCAGGGGGAGGGCTTCAATCTAAAGCCTGGTTCGTTCACTGAGGCGGTGAGCGGGTAGCATGAGCATCGAATATCCGTTGGTGATCGTTGCAACAGATTGCCCGATGCAAATTTACTAAAATGTTATCCTTATTCGCTATGCGTACATCGCCATATCTGAGCATAAGTCGAGGTTTGAGTGAACTAAAACCTGCTCAAAATGTGTCCTGTTGAAACCTATTGGTCGGTATGGTGCCGTCATTAATATGGAGAAAAATCTCATGATTATAGATGGAAAACCTACACTGCCCTGGTTTTTGAAACTGATGTTGCTTGTGGCAATTACGGTAATTGCGTCAATTACCTCCTCTGGCACGGCTTTTGCCTCGTCACACTCTGCCAATGTTCTTGGTCCCAATTCTTGTGCCGAGTGCCACAAGGCCGAGACGGTCAATTGGAAAGCGACACTTCATTTTGGTACTTTCAGGGAAATGCCGCGCCGAAAAGAGACAAAAGAAATTGCCAAAAAAATGGGTATCAAGCGGGTGAAGGCCGATGCTCTTTGTCTGGATTGCCATTTCACCAGTCAGATTGTGAACGAAAAACCTAAACCCGTTGCCGGTATATCCTGTGAATCATGCCATGCTCCTGGTAAAGAATGGCAAAAAATTCACAGTGAGTTCAGTGGCAAGAAAAAAGAGACAGAATCAAAAGCCCAGGCGGTAGTTCGTTGGCAAAAAGCTGAAGCCGCTGGCATGATCAGACCTTCCAATCTTTATAATCTGGCCAAGAATTGCTACGCATGCCATGTGGTGCCACAAGAAAAACTGGTCAATGTGGGCGGCCACCCAGCGGGAAGTGCTTTTGAACTGGTGTCGTGGTCACAAGGTGAAGTCCGTCACAACACCTGGTATACGAAGGAAAACAATCCAGCCAGCGCCCAAAGAAAACGGATTCTCTATGTGGTTGGTCTGGCCGTTGAGCTCGAGACAGCTTTGCGCGCTGTTGGTAAGGCTACCCAGAAAAAAACTTATGCCGTCAGCATGGCCAAGCGGGCGTCTGCTGCACGCAAGAAACTGATAAAAGTCGCCAAGGCTTTGCCAGAAGCACCAGAACTGTTGAGCATTATCAAGGCAAGCAAGTCTGCCAAGCTTAAGCTGAACAATGAAGCAGCACTGAATGCCGCAGCTGACAAGGTGGGCATGGCAACCTTGAGTGTGGTTGGTAAATATGATGGCAGTACATTTGCTGCGGTTGATGCACTGATACCCGGTGCGGACAAATACATCGGTAAACCGTCGCAATAAGAGACTAGGGGCCTGTGCCAGGGCTTCGGTCCGGCACAGGTTGGGGAGAGGATTGTGAGTCAGGTTGAACATGGTGGCAAGCCGCAGCGCTGGGACAAGCCCTTTGGCCGTCAGCGTATCCATGCCGACGATGTCAAACATATTTTATCTCTTTCGATCTTTAAGGCTATAGACAAGAAAGATTTCCCCGGTGATCTGGCGCTGGAGGATATCATTGCCAATGACGGGCGAATTATCAGATATCGACGCGGAGATATTATCGTTCGAAAAGGTGATTATGGTAATTCACTGTTTGTAATTTTAAAAGGCTCCGTCAGGGGCTTTGTTACGTCGGATGGTGAAGAAGCGGTATTTCATCTCAGGCAGCGCAAAAAGAAATCGTGGTTCAGGTCTTTTTCTCAACTTTGGCGAAATTCGGACATTCCTGAGTACCTCGGCGAAGGAGCCCACCGCTGGTCGGCTGGAAATGAGGATGGGGATGTTCATCTGACTTCTGCATCTTCGGTATCAGTATCGTTACACGCAGCCGATATCGAAAACCCCGATGAAGCCATAACAGTGCCGGATCAAACGGCTTCGACTGAAACCTGGGTGCCGCGCATTGAAAATGTTGATGATATAACCGCTACCTGTGAAACGTTCGAACTGCTGGCACCAAATATGTTCGGCGAGTTGTCGGCGCTGGCGCGGAGCCCGCGAAACAATACTGTATTTGCCGATGCCGAAGAAACCGTTTTGCTGGAGTTGCGATGGCAGGGACTGAGGGATATTCGTCAGTGGTCTGACAGTGTTCACAAAACCATTGACAGGCTTTATCGCGAACGCGGGCTGGAAACCCGGTTGAGAGAATCTGCGTTGTTCGACAATGTAGATGATGCGGCGTTAAAAATCATCGTCGAGAATTCAATATTTGAAACCTATGGCAATTTTGAATGGACGCGCCATTTCAAACGTGAATTGGGAAAAGAAAACGATGACCCGGTTTTGGAACATGAGCCGATTATTTCGGAACAGGATCACTACCTTGATGGCCTGCTGCTTATCCATTCAGGCTTTGCACGTGTCAGTAAGAAATTTGACCACGGCGAAAAAACACTTGGATATTTGACCAAGGACGATATTTTCGGGCTGGATGAAATCATTGACAGTCTGAAAAACGATGGCGACAGAAGATTACAGCGCAGCTTGCGGGCGATCGGGTATGTGGATGTTATCCGCATTCCAACGTTGGTTGTCGAAGAACATTTAATTCCTACTTTGCCGCAATTTTCGCAAGCCAGACCCACTTCTATCCATGAAGGAGAAACCGGTCTTCAGCAGTCCATGTTGGATTTTCTGGTGGATAATCGATTTATCAACGGCACCAAGGCCATGGCCATCAATACAGATAGATGTGTGGGGTGTGATGATTGCGTGCGCGCGTGCGCGTCTGCCCATGATGGCAATCCGAGGTTTGTGCGGCACGGAATTTCCCACCAAAACCTGATGGTTGCCAATGCCTGCATGCACTGCAAGGACCCGGTCTGCCTGATTGGCTGTCCCACCGGTGCCATTCACCGCGATATTGATACAGGCTCTGTGATTATTGACAGTGTGACGTGTGTGGGGTGTGCAACTTGCGCCAATTCATGTCCTTACAATAATATACGCATGGTTGAAATTCGCGGCGGCGACGGTGCATTTTTAACCGATGCTGAGGGTGCGCAAATCTATAAGGCGACAAAATGTGATTTGTGTGCCGGCCAGCTTGGCGGCCCGGCATGCGAGCGCGCCTGCCCGCATGATGCGTTAACCCGGGTTGATATAAAAAACATCGAAAAACTGTCTGACTGGCTGGAGCTTTCATAATGGCCATGCAGAAAACCTTCCGAAATTCGCTTGTTACCATCATTGCCATCGTGATTATGTACGCGATTTACTGGCTGTATGACACCAGCTTGCGTGACGTCAGATTTTTTGATGGCTGGGTTCTGAGTGGTGGAATTGTGTTTCTGATGCTTTTTAATATCAGGAAAAAAATGCCTATGATTCCGTTGGGTCGAGCAGCGATATGGATGCAGCTTCACCTTTATGTCGGCTATTTCGTGGTTGCCGTATTTTTAATGCACACCAAAATGTCTCTGCCCGACAGTATGCTGGAATGGGCATTGTGGTCGGTGTTTATCCTTGTGGCTTTGAGTGGAGTTGCCGGGGCCTATCTGTCGCGGACAACTCCGGCCAGGCTGGAGCAGCATTCCGAGCGGGTGATCTTTGAAAGAATACCGGGTTTTCGCGTCGGCCTGGCTGAGGAAGTTGAAGCTTTGGCAATTGATTCCGTCGACCAGGCAGGCTCCCTCACAATTTCAAATCTCTATATCAATACTCTGCATGGGTTTTTCAGGCGACCGCAAAATTTTCTGTTGCACCTGAGAAGTTCAAGCCGACCCCTGACCCGAATTCAGGGAGAAATTGACAGCCTCAGGCAATACCTCGATGGTGCCGGCAAAGAACGACTGGCAAAAATCAAGGACCTGGTTCAGGCAAAAGATAATCTGGATTATCATTATGCCCATCAAGGGCTCCTCAAGGCATGGCTGTTTATTCATGTTCCGGCAACATACGGCTTGATTGTGCTCATTATTGCTCATGTGGCAATCATGTACGCCTATACATCGGGAGGGCCGTAAACTGAAAATTTTACAGTATTTTGGTTTTCAGGAAAGTTCTTATGAACGCCCCAACCAGAATTGG
>CAZVAZ010000060.1:0-11209 GCA_964625235.1 uncultured Hyphomicrobiales bacterium | reverse complement strand
TGCCTGAATGCTTCAATCTCCGCATCGATCCGTTGCTCCAGTCCGGGATGGGATACTCCATCGGCACTGAATGCAGCAGTGCCGATCGGCAAAGCTGTCAGGATTGTGGTGACGTAAAGTATATTTTTGATGACAGACATGGGTTTTTCCTTTTTCAATATTGCAGCCCCAGCATTGCCTTCTTCGACACAGCGACAATAGTTGAGGACATAACGCCCCGCATCGGTACGCACACTTGTTTTTCAAATCGCCATACCTATTTTTCAAAAAGGCCATTGGCACCATCGTGGCCGAAGTAATTTGGCGTTGTGTGGAATTCAGGCAATCAGGGAAGCGAGATTTCGGGCCGTGCAAGGCGGGCTGTATCAGCGAAAGCTCATTTGGTGATTTTCAAAACCTTTGGATATCCCAAACCAGACCTGCTATGATTGATTGGGGAGAAAGTTACCAAATCATGATTTGGCCATTGCGGTGTTGCCTGTGCTGATTGAAAGAGATGAGCCGCTCGGACAGCTTCTTGACATGATTGATGTGGCCGCACAGGGCCACGGCTGCATCGCTCTGGTCAGCGGCGAAGCCGGTGTCGGGAAAACAACGCTTCTTGAGGAGTTTAGAAATCGTGCAGGTCCGGAGTGCACCGTCATCTGGGGTGGCTGTGATGCGCTTTTCACACCGCGCGCCCTGGGGCCGGTATACGATATGGCGCAGGAGCTTGGACCCGTTGTCAAAGAAATGTTGGCGCAGGACGTACTGCCGTCACAACTGTTCGGATCTATCCTTTCCCAGCTCGAAGCGAGTGAAAAAACCACGATACTTGTGATCGAGGATGTTCATTGGGCCGATCATGCGACCCTTGATTTGCTGAAATATCTTGGGCGGCGAATTTCTTTGTTGCAGTCAGTTCTGGTTTTGAGTTTTCGTGAAGACGAACTCGATACAGCGCACCCGTTAAACCAGGTACTGGGTGATCTGCCTCATATTTATGTTCGCCGTGTTTCACTCCAACCCCTGACGCCTAACGGGGTAGAGGTTCTCAGTGCAAAATGTGGCCGGAACGGAGCTGAAGTGTATGCAATCACTGGCGGGAATCCGTTTTTTGTTACTGAATTACTGGCATCCCAGGAGGACAAGGCATCGGCTGTTCCTGCGTCAATTAAAGACGCGGTTGCGGCCAGGTTAAACCGTCTTGGGCGCCAAGAGCGTAATTTTCTTGAAACGGTCAGCGTCATTCCTGGCGCAATGAACCCGCATATCCTCAATCCTCTGTTTGGCACGGATGGTGAACTGCTGGCAATGACCTGTGTTAAGCGAAATTTTTTAGTCCAGGATGCCCATGGATCATTGCGCTTCAGGCATGAACTGGCCCGTCTGGAAACACTTTCGCGGCTGACACACACACAAATAGTTAAAATACATCAGCGCGTGCTGGAAGCGTTCGATGCGATTACCGATCCGCCGCCACTTGACCACCTTGTGCATCACGCAGCGGGTGCACTTGACGGCAAGCGAGTGCTGGCAATAGTGCCCGAAGCGGCACGTATCGCCGCGTCAGCTGGCGCTCATCGCGAAGCAGCAACACATCTCGCGACAGCGTTGCGTTTTGTCGATGAAGCCGAACCGGAACAAGCCGCCCAGCTCTATGAAAGCTGGGCATATGAGGCTGCTCTTGCACTGCGTATCGATGATGAGGTGCTTGAGGCGCGCCGCCACGCCATAACTTTGTGGCGCACCCTTGATAGACCGGAAAAAGTCGGCGAAAATTTACGATGGTTATCACGCCTGCATTGGTACCGCGGTGAGTCAGTCGAGGCCGGGCACTTTGCTGATGAGGCCGTGTCCGTATTGGAGAGCAGACCGCCGTCATCGGAAAAGGCGATGGCCTACAGCCTGCGCTCGCAATTGCATATGATTAATTTCAGGATGGACGATGCCGTTGACTGGGGTATGCGGGCGCTGAAATTAGCGGATAAATTTGATGATGTCGAAGTCAAAATTCATGCTCTCAATAATATCGGCACGGCAAAGGCATTCAAAAACCAGTATGAAGGCGTAGGCATGCTGGAGAAAAGTCTGGGGTTGGCGATTAAACACGGCTACCACGAACACGCAGCGCGCGCTTACACAAATCTTGCAGAATATGGAGTTGAATATAAAAACTTCAAATTTGCGGAACAGATCATTGCCGACGGCATCAGCTTTGACACCCAGCATGACCTTGATGCCTGGACCTACTATCTGGTTGGCAGACTGGCTCAACTGCGCATGGCGCAAGGTCGGCTTCGAGATGCAGAGACAATTGCAAAGGGTGTTTTGAAACTTGAGCGCCTAACCTTGTTGATGCAGTTGCCAGCGTTACTTGTGCTGTCAAGAACACAGCTGCGCCTTGGCGGCGAAGACGCAGATATTTTGTTACAAAAAGCATTGCAAAATGCGATGGCAACCGATGAAACTCAATATATTGTTCCCGCACGTCTTGGTTTAATCGAGCAAGCCTGGCTCAGTGACCAACCAGATATGATGCGCCTCCATCTTGAAGCCCTGGCCGTGATTGATCCAGCGAACCTGCTTGATTGGACCAGAGGTGAAATAGCCCTGTGGGGGCACCGGTTGAGCTTTGATTTGCCGCTTGGTTTTCGTCTGAATTTACCTGCGCCCTGCATTATGGAATTAAATGGGGAAATCGAAGGTGCTGCCAATGAACTGGAAAAAGTTTGCGCGCCCTATGACGCTGCTATTGTGTTGATGCAGATTTCAAAAGGAGATGTTGGACAGGCGTTAACGCGCGCGCTTGATATTCTTGACCCAATGGAGGCATGTGCTGGCGCTGCAAAAATACGCAAAATGGCGCTGAAACTTGATTTTTCGACACCATTACCAGGCAAACCGCGCGGATCCTACAAATCCGCACGCAATCACCCGCTTGGACTTACCAAACGCGAGCAGGAAGTACTTTATTTTGTTGCAAACGGTGAAACAAATCAGGAAATTTCCGAGCGCCTGTTCCGGTCCCGCCGCACTGTCGAGCATCATGTGTCTTCGCTACTGGCAAAGCTTAACGTAAAGAACCGTATGGAAGTTATGTTACGTGTGCAAAGCGAGCCCTGGCTAATCTCGGCCAATGCAGATGTTGAATGAACTATCAGGAAAACACACAGCATATCAACTTTCTCAAGGGCTGATTAAGAGCAAAATTTCGCGCACTCGCCACCGCGGGTTGAGGGATGCATGGGGGTCCTGAAAAATCATCTGCATCCGGTCTTTGTCTTCGAGCTTACCATTGGCTATGTATAAATCTCCGGCGAAAGCCCGGGCTGCGCTTGCGGCCTTTGCAGGTTCGAGGCTACTCCTCTTTACCTGCGCCATTTTAAATTATCAATTCACGAGACCCATAAGCATCAAAAACAAAGCTCATTTATTGAATGCGCTATAGGGATATGGCTTCAACAACTGCACAGCCCTGCTTGATGACCGGGCTCTGGATCATGCAAATAACCCGCTGGCCAAACTCAAACCATGGCAACTGAGCGATATCAGCGCAATTTCATTCTATAATGGTGATTTTAAACAAGCGTTTGCGAGTATAACAGCACGCGCCATACTTATGCCCTGCGGCACTGATATGTATTGTCCACCGGCAGACAACGAGATTGAGGTGGCTCACATGCCCAATGCAGAACTCAGAACATTTCATTCACCCTGGGGGCATTGTGTGGCCAATCCGGGCAGCGTTCCAGCTTTTGAGGTGCACCTGGATGCGTGCATCAATGAGTTATTAAATGGTACTTAGTCGAACAGGTTGAAATTTTTGCAGCGAAATTGAAAAACCCGTAAGACTGGCGCCACCTTTGAGAGATAAATCAGGAAGTAAAGATGCAGAATGTAAACAGCATTGTGATTGTGGGGGCAGGGCAGGCTGGCGCAAGTGCCGTCGCCAAACTCAGATCATTGGGCTATGAAGGACGATTGGTGCTGATTGGTGAAGAGCCTGTATTGCCTTATCAACGTCCCCCGCTTTCAAAGAAATACCTCCTGGGTGAGGTCAGTGTTGAAAACCTGCAACTGAGGTCAGTAAATTTCTATGAAAAACAAAATGTGGAGCTTCATCTGGCAACACGGGTTACGGAAATCGACTGCCAGCAGAAGACTGTCATAACCTCAGGGGGAAATTGTATCTCGTGGGACAAGTTGCTTATTGCAACAGGTTCAACGCCCAGAACATTGCCACAATCAATCACCAATGGCTTCGAGCACGTTTATACAGTGCGCACGCTGCTGGATGTGGATGTCATGTCACCAATGTTCAAACCGGGCAAGCGTGTGTTGATTGTCGGCGGCGGCTACATCGGTCTGGAAGCTGCTTCGGTTGCCCGTAAATGCGGCATGGAAACCACATTGATTGAGGCAGCGCCACGCATTCTGCAAAGAGTTGCTGCGCCGGAAACGGCGGAAAGATTTGTAACGCTCCATCGTGAAAATGATGTCGATATCCGTGAAAATACCACACTGGAATCCCTCTTTCATGATGGTAGCGGTGTGTGTACGGCGCTGTTGGGGGATGGTTCACGTGTTGAGGTTGATTTTGTGATCGCCGGCATTGGCGTTATTCCCGGTTCTGCTTTAGCTGAAATGGCTGAAATTCAAATTGATAATGGTATTGCACTTGATGCTTTCTGCCGTTCATCCAACCCGGATGTTTTTGCTGCAGGCGATTGCGCATCATTTCCATGGCAGGGGCAAAGAATTCGCCTGGAATCCGTGCAAAATGCTATCGACCAGGCAGAAACTGCTGCAATCAATATGCTGGGGCAGGAGCAAGAATATGACCCGGTGCCATGGTTCTGGTCAGATCAATATGAGGTGAAACTGCAGATTGCAGGCCTGAACACCGGGTACGATAATGTCATTACCAGACTAGGCGCAAGAGAAGGTGCCAGTTCGGTGTGGTATTATAAAAAGGAAAAATTCCTTGCGGTTGATGCCTTCAATGATCCTGCAGCATTTATGGTGGCAAAACGCCTTCTGGCGGCAAAGATATCACCGTGCCGTCATCAGGTGTCAGACCCGGAAGTGCCGGTAAAATCTCTGATGTCAGCACCACGCTCCCCCGCTTCGTGAGACAGCGTGTCGATGTGAAAGGCCATGTTGCATGGCACAATAGGCGACGCGCCTTTCGTTCAGACATTCATGTGTGGCTGGAATTTAGTCCAGCCTGACCAAATCAGAAGGGTCAATGCCTTCCTTGCCACGGAGTATTCGGAGGATAATAATACCATCAGGAAGCCATATCTGTGACTGATATTATCACGATAAAAACCTGTTTGCGCACATTTAACCAGACGCCCAACCAGACGCCTTTGTAAATTGTATCCATGTACTGTAGATTGGCAGCAGAAATTTTTAACCCGGCCATGGTATCTGACCAGATTATGACAATAACACTTCACAAAGGCGATCTGCCCGATGGGCTTGACCTCGGCAATATCATCGCCGTTGATTCTGAAACCATGGGTCTTGATCCCCACCGCGACAAATTGTGCCTGATACAGCTGTCTGCGGGCGACGGCAATGCCCATCTGGTTCAATTTGATCGCACCACGTATGATGCGCCAAATCTGAAGACTATGTTGAGTGATCCAGATATCATCAAGCTGTTTCATTTCGCCCGATTTGATGTCGCCGTGCTGTCACATTATCTCGGCGTCACCTCAACACCTTTATATTGCACCAAAATTGCCTCCAAGCTGGTGCGCACCTACACCGACAAACACGGCCTGAAAGACCTCTGTCGCGAATTGCTCGGACTGGATATGTCCAAACAACAGCAAAGTTCCGACTGGGGTGCGGACACTTTAAGCGAGGCGCAACAGGCCTATGCCGCATCAGACGTACTTTACCTGCACCAGCTTAAAGACCGGCTGGACATAATGCTGGTGCGCGAAGGCCGCAGCGATCTGGCCGCCCGGTGTTTTGAGTTTTTACCCACGCGCGCCGACCTTGATCTTGCTGGCTGGCCTGATAGCGATATTTTTGCACACTGAAAAACAGACCTTTTGGCCTTGAAGGTGCCGTATTGACAACGTAGTCACAAAACTGACAGCCGGATTGAACCCGCGATGTGATGTTACAATAATTCGGCAACCGGACCTGAAATAGATCGAGATGACAGATAACCCTCCACTTGACATACATCCTCAACCAGCCACACTCGCGTATGAGCAGGTTAAGGCAGATACGGCTCGCAACGTTCGTCGCCACAGTCGGCTTGTCGGGGTATTACGCTGGGTACTGCCCGGATTTTGTTTGCTGATAATTGGCATGTTTTTGTATTCATCGGGAATTCTAGCCAGTTATTTTGTACCCAAGCCCAAGGAAGTTCAGCCTGTTGTGTCGGAAAATGCTGTCGAAATGGTCCAGCCGCGAATGTCGGGACTGGACAAATCAGAACGCGCCTATGAAATTACCGCTGAAACGGCCAAACAGGATGCTGATGATCCAACGAAAGTAGCCCTGGAAAATATAGTCGGATCACTTGTGCTCAATAAAAGTGATGACAAGGTTTCCCTAACTGCCAAATCCGGATTTTTCGATTCAGAAAAGAACTTTCTCCAATTGCGACAGGATATTGTCATCTCCTCAAAGCAAGGCTATACCGCTTACCTTACTTCTGCAGATGCCCTGCTGAAGGAAAAACACATTACCTCAAACGAACCGGTTCTGATCGAATGGCAGGAAGGTTCAATCAGGGCAAATAGTCTGGAAATAACCGATGAGGGTAACGTGATCAGGTTTTTCAACAGCGTAAAAGTTAACCTCAGGCCAAAGCCTGGAAAGAAGGATTTGAATTGATGGCATCAGGGGTAATTAAAAAAACCAGAACCCAAAAGCAGATTTTCCTGTCTGCGTTGTGTGTTTTTTTTGCCGGTGCAGTATTCCTGGCCCCGGTATCTCCAAACGCTCAAAACCTGAACACGCCTCTGGGTGGTTTTTCCAAAGACAATGATGCGCCCATTGACATTCAAGCCGATGAACTGGAGATCAAACAGAATGAAAATGTCGCTATTTTCAGCGGTAAGGTCAATGTTGTGCAGGGCAATCTCACGCTCAAGGCGGCAAGGTTGGTGGTAGAATACCTGAGTACCGGTAAAAAGAATGAGGAAAAACGGGAAATCAGCAAGCTTAATGCCACCGGTGGCGTCATTGTAACAAACGAAACCCAATCAGTCACCGGCGACTGGGCCACCATGGATGTTAAGAAAAATACCATCATCATGGGAGACAATGTGGTCATTACTCAGGATGGCAATGTTATTCGCGGCAACAAGGTACTGGTTGACCTCAATAGTGGTTATAGTCGAATAATATCCAGCAGTAAAACCGGCGGCCGGGTAAGAGCTATTTTCAAGCCAAAGAAAAAATAATTATGGCGACGAATTTAGGCTATAGAACCACTTCATCGAATGTTAAATATATAGTGTTCAATTTAAAGGGGAATTGAAACTTGGGCATGGGCAACTGGTTCCGATCACGCAATGCGGACAATATAGCAACAGAAGCGGGTGAAACAGGTGTGAGCGACGTCCACTTTCAGGATGAGTTCGAAGAGTTCGGTGATCCGGCCGCCGCGCACAGCGGATTGACGGTTGTTTCGGTTGGTAAAAGCTTTAAGCGGCGCCCGGTCGTGCGTGGCGTTAGCCTGTCGTTAAATCGCGGCGAAGCGATTGGCCTGCTGGGCCCCAATGGTGCCGGTAAAACCACCGTATTTTATATGATTATTGGTCTGATTGCCGCTGATTATGGCTCGGTCATCCTTGATGGTCTCGATATTACCCATTTGCCCATGTACCGCCGCGCACGACTGGGGATTGGATATTTGCCTCAGGAAGCCTCTATTTTCCGGGGATTGTCAGTAGAAGACAATATTCGGGCGGTTTTGGAAATTTCCGAAAAAGACAGAGACGTTCGCGAAGCAACGCTTGATCAGCTGCTCGATGATTTTTCCATCGGGCATTTAAGAAAGACACCCGCAATTGCCCTGTCCGGCGGTGAGCGGCGGCGCTGTGAAATTGCCCGCGCACTTGCCACAAAACCTTCGTTCATGTTGCTGGACGAGCCTTTTGCCGGCATTGACCCCATCGCCATAAGTGACATTCGCGATCTCGTTCGCAACCTCACCGATCGTGGTATAGGTGTTTTGATCACCGACCATAATGTGCGTGAAACCCTGGAATTGATCGACAGGGCTCTGATTATTCATGACGGTCAGGTGCTTATGGAAGGCACACCGAACGAAATTGTCGGCAACAAAGATGTAAGACGGCTGTATCTTGGTGATCAGTTTTCGATGTAACGGGAAATTCGTTTGATTCCAGTTGCTTGACCCCGTAAATATGGCCTAAACATTTATCGTGTATACTGTCGCTGACGGAGGTCTCGCCCTCAGCACCGCACCCTTTAATGCAACAGGATCGTGACTGTAGCCTATGGCACTTGCGCCCAGATTAGAGCTTAGACAAGGACAGTCGCTGGTCTTAACGCCGCAACTGCAGCAGGCGATAAAACTGCTTCAGCTCTCCAATATGGAGCTCACCTCCTATGTGGAAAACGAACTGGAGCGCAATCCCCTGCTTGAGAAAGTTGATGAAAACGAGACATCAGACGGGCGTGGCCAGGAAAGTGACAATAGTGAAAATGCAACCGCTGGAGCCAACGACGATGCCGGTGAGGGTGAGTTAAAATTTGTCGAAGCTGACAGCGGTTCAGTTGCCGAAGATATCCTTGATACAGATTTTAGCAATGTCTACAGCGATGAGCCCCGAGCTGAAACAATAGAACGCGAGACCCAGCCGGCACCGGCCACGTCAGATTGGTCGACAATGAAATCCCCGAGCAGCCCCGGTGGCAATTCTACCGGAGATTTCAGCTTTGAATCCACCCTGAGCCACGATATTACCCTGGCTGACCATCTGATCCAGCAACTCAATATGACATTCCACGACCCGGCCCGGCGGATGATTGGCCTGCATCTTATCGATATGGTCGATGAAGCAGGCTACCTTACCGGGAAACTGGAAAATGTCGCAGAGCGCCTGGGTACCAGCCTTGAAGGGGTTGAGGCCACCTTGAAGGAGATGCAACGGTTTGACCCCTGCGGTATCATGGCGCGTAATCTGGCTGAGTGTCTGGCACTTCAACTGGCGGAAAAAGACCGGTTGGATCCCGCCATGCAGGCCTTGCTCGATAATATCGAGCTGCTGGCCAAACATGATTTTGCCACCCTCAAACAACTTTGCGGTATTGATGCCGAAGATCTCAGTGACATGATCCGGGAGATCAAATCACTTAATCCCAAACCCGGGCTGGTATTTGGCTCAATTGTGGTCCATCCGGTGGTTCCCGATGTCTTTGTTCGCCAGGCACCTGATGGTGGCTGGCATGTGGAACTGAACAGCGGAACCTTGCCTAAAGTGCTGGTAAATAACGTATATTACACCAGGGTTTCAAAAACCGCGGTAGAGGCAGAGGACAAGGAATATCTCTCCCAGTGTTTTGCCGATGCAAACTGGCTGGTTAAAAGTCTCGATCAGCGCGCCCGCACGATTTTGAAAGTTTCACGCGAAATAGTGCGCCAGCAGGATGCTTTTTTTATCTATGGCGTTGAGCATCTGCGCCCGCTCAATCTCAAAACCATTGCTGATGCGATATCCATGCACGAATCAACCGTCAGCCGGGTTACTTCCAACAAATATATGGCAACATCACGCGGCGTTTTTGAGTTAAAATACTTCTTCACGTCAGCCATAGCCTCGGCTCTGGGAGGTGATGCCCACTCGGCAGAAGCCGTTCGGCACCGCATCAAGGCATTGATCAGCGATGAAACTGTTAAATCGGTACTTTCGGACGACAAAATTGTCGAATGTTTACGGGATTCGGGAATTGATATCGCCCGAAGAACGGTTGCCAAATATCGTGAGGCCATGAAAATCCCTTCTTCTGTGCAGCGCAGAAGGCATAAAAAATCCCAGTTAAGCGGGGATTTTCTACCTTAGTCCCTACTGAGCCCTGCCAAGTCATGCACAGGTTACACTCAAGTTACTGGCAATTGGCGGCCTTTCTATTTACAATTGTTGACAGGCGACGGTTGTCGCACTAGTGTCCGCGCGCCGCTCAGAATTCCAGTCTGAGGGAGCAGATATTTATGTTGAAAAGGTCAGAGATGCAAAAAGCTCACCTGACGTTTTCGCTAAAAAATAATACCGTGGCAGTCAATGCCCGTAGACTTATTGTAAACTCAGACAAGTTGCGAAGGAAAATGTGAATGCAGGTTCAGATTACCGGTAAGAACGTTGATGTTGGTGATGCGTTGAAATCCCACATCAAAGCCCGACTTGATCAGGATGTTGTCAAATATTTCGACGATGACGCCAATGGCCATGTCACCATTGCCAGAGAGGGGAGTGAATTTCGTTCAGATTGCTCATTGACCCTTGGGTCCGGCATCAGCCTGCAAAGCCATGGTCAGTCCGCTGACGCCTACGCTTCTTTTGATATTGCCGCTGAAAAGCTCGAAAAACGCCTCAGGCGTTACACCAGGCGTCTGAAAAACCATCGCAAACAACGTTCTTCACCCATAAAAAGCATGGATTTTCCGGTTTTTGTGATTTCTCCCGATAGTGATGACGATAGTGAAAAAGAGGTATCAAACGAAAACCCGGTGATCATTGCTGAAACCAGCACGGAAATCCAGGACCTCACAGTGAGTGATGCGGTTATGAAAATGGATATTTCCGACATGCCATTCGTCATATTCCGCAATGGTGCCAATCAAAACCTCAATATTGTCTATCGCCGCGATGATGGCAATATCGGCTGGATCGATCCTGAGCAGAAAATCGCCTCGTCTTAGAAAATCGAAGCGTTTTAAGTGTCTTAAAGCCAAGAGTATCAACCAGTTCTTTTTTGTGTGCGTTAGTTTGCGGTAAAGTTAGAATACCAGGAGTGTGGGCCAAATAATGGAATTATCCGATTTGATAAATTCAGACAGCATCGTTGCTACTCTTAAAGTGGGGAGTAAGAAACAGGCGCTGCAGGAGCTTGCACAGATTGCCGAAAACGTAACAGGTATTCCTTCACGCGACATTTTTGGCACTGTTCTGCAGCGCGAACGTCTGGGCTCGACCGGCGTTGGCCAGGGCATTGCCATTCCACACGG
>CAZVAZ010000059.1:0-11257 GCA_964625235.1 uncultured Hyphomicrobiales bacterium | reverse complement strand
GAATGGAAGCACGTATCCACCACATGGCGTAGGTTGCGAGGCGGAAACCGCGTTCGGGGTCAAATTTCTTCACCGCCTGCATAAGGCCGATATTGCCTTCGGCAATGACATCGGATACCGGCAGACCATAGCCGCGATAGCCCATGGCAATTTTGGCAACCAGACGCAGATGAGAGGTTATCATCCGGTGGGCGGCTTCTGAATCTTCCTGCTCGCTCCAGCTTTTGGCCAGCATATATTCTTCATTAGGCTCAAGCATGGGAAACTGCTTGATTTCCTGCAGATAGCGGGTCAAGCCGCCATCGGCGGAGAGTGATGGCAATCTGGCCATATGATTTTCCCCCTTTTGTTTAAGAGAATACGCAACAGATCAAATTACGCTTTGGTACTATTACCATTACGTAAAAAAATGGCGTTTCTATGTTTCTTCCTTACTTTTAAATATGGGGTTCAGGGCGGGAATTTCAAGATTTGAGTGGGTATCAAGAATTCGTGAGACTGTCGAGCAGATCGGCAAAATCGTTGGGTAAATTGCTCTCAAACACCAGAATTTCGCCGGTTCCGGGATGTTCAAATCCGAGTAAATAAGCGTGAAGCGCCTGTCTTTTCAGGTTTTTAAGGAGGGTTTGAGATTTATCAGAAAGTTTTTGCACGCGGGTTTTAAAACCTGAGCCATAGGTCTCATCGCCAACCACGGGACAGCCGATATGGGCCATGTGGACGCGAATCTGATGGGTGCGGCCGGTTTCCAGGGTGCAGTTTAAATAAGACAGCAGCGGGCCTTTTTCGCCCTCCAGAAAATGTTGCAGTATTTCATAATGGGTAATTGATGCTCTGCCGCCTTTTTTAAGGACAGCCTGCTTGAGCCGGTTGTTTGGTTTGCGGCCCAGTGGCGCATTCACCAGGCCACGAGTATGGCGCGGGGCGGCCCAGACAAGTGTCTTGTAGGCACGTTTTAGCCTGCCGTCCTTGCCGTGGGCGGCGAACTGGTTGGCGAGATTTTTGTGCGCCATATCGGTCTTGGCAACGACCATAAGGCCTGAAGTGTCTTTGTCCAGCCGATGGACAATGCCGGGGCGCTTTATGCCGCCTATGCCGGAAAGCGATGAGCCGCAATGGGCCAGCAGGGCATTAACCAGGGTTCCATCCCAGTTGCCGACAGCGGGATGCACAACCATGCCATGAGGTTTGTTAATGACGATGAGGTGTTCATCTTCAAAAACCACATCAAGGGGAATATCCTGCGCCTGGGGCAGGGCTGCCTGTGGTTCAGGTGAATTAACACTTATTTGATCTGCGGGTTTGACCCGGTAATTAGGCTCCTCTATCTTGGCGCCGTTAAGGCATACTTCGCCCTGCTTTATCAGCTGTTTTAATCGTGAACGACTGATATGCGGCAATTGCGTTGCCAAAAACCGGTCAAGGCGAGTGCCGATGCTGGTTTCGTCAACGAGGAGTGTTTCTTTGGTAATGTTTTCTGTCACGTTTTTTCAGGTGTAAAAGTGGTAAATATTCAAGATCAGGATGGTAACAGCGAGCCGGATACAGGTTCGGAAATACCGGATGTAAAAGTTTCGCCGATCCTCAAATGGTCGATTATCATCATGTCCACGCTCATCGTGGTTATACTGATGGTCATTATTTCCACTATTATCTATCGTGCCGTCAAGCCTGACGATGGCGGGCGTGGCAAAGTCAGCTCCGTACAGGGGTTTGGAACGGTTGATCTTGGTGTGTCAAAAGGCGCAAAAATCAGTGATGTGAAACTGGACGGCAAGAAAATGACCATCGTCATCAATAACGGTTCCGGCAGCGATGAAGTTGTCATTATTGACGTGCGCAGCGGGGCTGTTCTCGGCCGTATCCGGTTACAAGAGAAATAATTGAATATCAACCACCGGGAAACAGTCTGCCGACTTCACTACATTGGTTACAGATATTTATACCTGTAATATGTCGCTATCCTGAGGTGCGAGATTTGCCAGGCATCTGCAACTCAACCAGTTTGAATGAAAGCATCAGGGCTCCCGCAGCGGAAAATTCAGTGGCAATCAACCAGCTTTGCCACATGCCATATGCGGTTGAGAAAAGCGATAGGCCGCAGACCAGGAAGCCTGCTGCAAATGCCTTGTTGGCTCCTTCCAGCTGGCTGACCCTGTGTACGAGCCACAGGCATAGAAGTCCCAAAATCACATAACCACCAAGCCCCAGTTCCAGCCATATCTGCAAAAACCCATTGTGCGGGTGCAAAGAGAACAGGGTGGCACCGGGTATTACGGTGCTGACTTCATCCCTGCCCAATATGCGCGAAGCTTCCAGCCCATATCCCAGCAAGGGTTCTTCAGAAATTTTGCCAACGGTAAAATCCCAGATTTCCAGCCGGTGCAGGCCGGAAAGAGGGATCCAGTTTTCATATCCGGTAAAAATCGATTGCAAAAACCGCGGGATCGCCAACATGGCAACCATCAGGCTGATGATGGCGAGGGAAAGCCAGGTTTTCATCGCCCGCGGAAATAAAGCGGTCAGGCCGCAGGCAAGAGAACCCGCAATGAGTGCGAGGCCAACACTTTGGGACTTGGAGGGAACAAAAAGAATGAGCGCAAGGGCGATGAACGAAATCGAGAGGATGCGATACCCCTTTATCCACAGGGCGAGAGCGACCGGCCATAAAAAGAGAGCAAAAAGCAATGCCGGCTGATTGATGAGGGTGCGGTAAATGGTGAAACTGGAATAATTTTCAATCGCGATAAATGTAAAAACCACGACTAAGGCTAATGTGATCAGCGTCATGGCCCAATTTGCAATTTTCGGAGTTGCGTGCTGCGTGGCGGCAAGGGCCAATAGACCAAACAGAAACAATGGGCTTGCGCGCGGTAATCGGCGCAGGGTTTCGTCCGGGGCGATTGACCACAATAAACTTAAAGCCGCCAGAATTAGAATGCCTGCGAGTGCACCCACAAAAAAGCGAGGTGGAAACAAGGGTGCGGTTTTTTTATGAAATGAATGAGCGAGGATACCTATTCCCGCAAGTATGAGGAAGATGACAGTTGCCCGCGGAGCCAGTGTAGCGGTGATGGCACTCGTCAGCACCCAGAAAGCGCTGAGCCAGCCTATCGGATTTTGATGAATTTCCTGCTTGGTGGGGAGGTGAAATTTCTGCAATTTCTGCAAATCCTGAATGGTTGAATCAACTTTTTTAGAAAAAACCGGAGATGCCCCTCTCGATCAAATCAGACCGATTATGGGCTGTCTGCCTGAAGGGCTCGAATTCGTTCAGCCAGCGACAGTGACCCCGGTTTTTTTATCGACTTTATCTTTTTGTCTGAACGCCGTTTGGGATGCGGGGGCCTGCCCATTTCGGTTTCAGCACAAAGTGCAGGTCTGGTTGCTGGCTCAAGTCCATTGGATGAAGAACCGCTGGTGTTGGAGCTTATTATTATTGATGCCAAAGGTTTCGCTGGTTTGTGCGGCCGTTTTGCAGGCACCTTGACCAGGGACACTTTGTTATCATTGTCTTCTCGAGCGGCCTCACCTGAAGGGCTGGTTTCCAGAGATTTCAGAGCTGTAATTTCACGGGTCAATTGCGCGACTTCCTGGTCTTTTGCGCCAATTTTCCTGATGAGGCTGGAGATTCTGTCTCTGCCCATGCCAACATCCTGTTTTAAATCAGCGGCTGTTTTTTTGCGGATTTCCAGCTTTCTCGTCAATTGGGAGACTTTTTGTTTGTGCAGGTCAAGTTCATAAGCCTGTGCCTCTAAAGCAGTACCCTGGGCTTTCAGCTTGGCCGCCTGTTTAGCTGAAGGATCTGCCCCGGCGGAGGGTGACCGGCTCTTCTTGCCGGTTTCAGCCTCTGGAGGTTGAGTTTTCCTATTTAGATTTTCGATTAATTCTTCGCGATTTTCTGCGGTTGTCTGCAGGCTCTTTATCTTTTCCAGTAACCGTTCTCTTTTTTTTTCCGTCGTGGAAAGCTCAATCAGCTGCGTGTCAGAGACCTCTTTGAGTTGCTCTATTTTTGTTTCCATCTTGGCGGTGGTTATCGCGAATTCAGCCCGCATCTGATCACGGTCGGCCTGGCCATCCGACATCATTCTGGGTGATTGCTGAAGCAGTCTCCGGGTGGTTACTTTTACGGCCTTTCGCCATAAGGGCGGTGCCAGAAACAGAGCAATCAGGCTCGCCAGCAAAAACCCCAAAACTCCAGATAATAATATTATTGTCATCGGAGCTTATCTCTCAACTTCAAATCGGCTCATGTTTTCATCATTGGCGGTTAAGTCTAGCACTATCAACCTGTTTTCCGCCAGTCCGGTTCTTTGCCATAATTAAAGGCAATTGACCAGAGTTTCCAACAAAACCTGCGTACAGGCGAAAAATTCACCTTTAGGGCCTGACTTTAAAGTTCATTAAAATGGATTCCAGGTCGGTTTGCGGGTGTATTTGAGATAGCCGAAATTAAGGCCTAGTCTGGCACCGACACCGGCTCTGATGGGAGCAATAATTATTTTGTCACGCTCCTGGAAATTAATGCTAAAGCCGCCGACGAGATAGGCGCTGCCCTCGACACCGGCGTAAGAGCGATAAAGGAGATTTATCTGATCGAGATTGTAAACCAGCGCCATGGTACGTGAGGCATTGCCGCCAAAGTCAAATCCGACTGAGGGGCCCTGCCAATAGACTTTATTGGCGCCACCGTTTTTAATATGCAGTGTTCCTTCACCATATCTCAGTCCGGCAACAATTGCGCCGCTGGCCTCTTCGCCAATGATGTAGGCGTTGGGGCGACCAAGTTTGGAAAAAATAGATTCTATTGCCAGAGCAATCCCACCGCTGGCCTGGCCGAAAAACCTGTGACCGGCTGTGACCAGTTCTTCCTGCGAAAAACTATCAGCGCCGGTGCCACCGTGGTTCGGGCTGTTGGCCCAGCCAGCTGTCGGGTTTGAGGCCATGATTATCACAGCGAGGAAGAATGTTGCGTATAACGAGATTTTCTTTAAGGGTTTTAGCCGCATGAGAGGGTCCTCAATATTTTGAATTCCATAATGCCAAAGAAGGCAGAGATTAACCTGGAAAATGACGGTTTTTCGCGGAGCGCTACCCGTTGCCAGCGCATTTTGCTGACGAACAGACCTGGGTGAGGCGAAAATTCGATCAAATCAATCAATTCTTACATCCATAGCAATAGACAGTTTTGTGCCGATTTAATGGCAGGCAGATATCTCTTTTTGAATTTGGCAGAGCCAATTGCCATTTCCTGAATATTTACCAAATCAGTTAACAATCGGCAGACGGACTTAATGTTTCGTTACTTTGCTCGATGAAAACCAGATAATGACAAGATTTTTTCTCACAAGAACTCCATTTTCCAGGACGAAGAGGTGGCTGGCTTCCGGTGGTATTTTTGTCTGGACGCTAATTGCGGCAGGTTCTTTGAGCTATTCGCAGGCTTTCAAGCCGGAAGAAAAATACTGGGCGGATCCGACAACGGGATTTGCCATAGGCGGTTATGATGTGGTGAGCTACTGGTCTTCTGCCGGGCCGGTGTTAGGAAAAGATGCCTATGAAGTGCAAATGGAAAAAACCACCTGGAGATTTTCCAATAAGGGGAATTTTGAAGAGTTTCGCAAATATGCGGGCGTCTATACGCCACAATTTTCAGGCTATGGCGCGTATGCGGTATCGCAGGGAAAAGCCCCGCGCGGCAATCCAAGAATATGGGTGATTGCAGACAACAGGCTTTATCTGTTTTTTTCCCTTAAGGGAAAAAAGAAGTGGCTGGAGAAACAACAGGAATCCATTCGCAAGGCGATTGAGAACTGGCCTGCCCTCAGGCGTCAGATTGCCCGCCCAAACTAGAGCGTGTCCGTCTTTGACGGTAACACTCTGGATTTTTTCGTTCACGGCTGTTTCGGTGCTGCGCACCGGCCTGCCCATGCTGGAAGCATGTCTCCGACATAGCGCGGCGCAGTAGCGCCGGGCAGCGCTTGCTGCCTTAGTGTTTCCATTTAAAAATAACACGCTCTAAGGTTTGGGAACATTTCCCCAGGCGGTAAAGGGCGGATTTTTGTATCTGGTTTGACCTTTGCCATAGTGCAGCATACTGCCACCTTCTATGGTGACAGAGCCGCCCGCGCCCTGGAGAACGGCTTGTCCAGCGGCGGTATCCCATTCCATTGTCGGACCGGTGCGCGGGTATAAATCTACTTGTGCTGCGGCAATAAGGCAGAACTTTAAAGATGAACCGGCCGGTCGCCGCTCAGCAATATTGAATTGTTCCAGAAATCTGTCGGTGTCGGCATCAATGTGTGACCGGCTTACGGCTGCGGTCAGACCCTGGGGAGGGGGTGTTCGAACCTGCAATTTCTGCGCCCTGTCCAATTGAGGCCGGGCATTGCAGGGCAGTTCAAGTTCAAATGCTTCAGTAGCCGTCGGGGCAAAAAACATGCGGGCAAGAGCCGGTGCATAAACGATACCCATTATGGGCAAGCCATCTTCAATCAACCCGATATTGACGGTGAATTCATCATTGTGGCGAATAAACTCCCGGGTGCCATCCAGGGGATCAACCAGAAAAAATCTGTCGCCGACATCCGGTATCACGCCGCGGGAGGCTGCTTCTTCAGAGATAACCGGAATTTCCGGGACTATTTTTTCAAGTGCGGCAAGTATAATAGTTTCCGCATCGGTGTCGGCCAGGGTGACCGGGGACTTGTCGTCTTTCAGCGATATTTCAACGCCAGCATGATAATGATTCATGATAACGCGACCGGCCTTAAGGGCAACAGCAATGAGCTGGTGGCACAGGTGCAGGGAATTGGACATAAGAAAAATCTCTGTAAATCAGGCGGGAAACTATCCAGACTAATTTTCTACTGGAAAAGCAAGAAGGAAATGTAATGATGCCTGTCTGAATCAGGTAATTGTAACATCCTAAGATATTTTTCATGATTTGGTGAGACAAATTACCGGTTTTTTTCAGCACGGGTTTAATCTTATGAATGCTAAATTCAATCTCAGCGATCTCGATCTTGCCTCACTTTTGGCCAGCCGGGTGTGTCATGATGTCATCGGACCGGTGGGTGCGATTGTTAACGGCCTGGAAATGCTGGAGGAAGACAATGACGAGGAGATGCGCGAAATCGCCATGGACCTTGTTAAAAAAAGTGCCATAAGTGCGTCGATCAAGCTGAAATTTTCACGACTGGCATTTGGTGCTGCGGGCAGTGCCGGCATGGAAATCGACCTGTCGGAGGCAGGTGAGATTTCAGTTGAATTTTCGACGACACCGCGCGTGCAGATGGAATGGGATTGCCCGCATCAAACGCGGCCGAAAAACCAGGTCAAATTGTTGATGAACATGATTTTGATTGGCATAACAACCATTCCGCGCGGTGGTGTAATAAAAGTGACAACAACACACGACCGCGAAAATCCTCACTATGAAATCCGTTGTTCAGGTACAGGGGCGAAATTCCCTGAAAACGCCGGTGCCTTGATGCGGGCTGAAGTAAATGTGGAAGACATAGATGCCCGCGATGTTCAGGTGTATTATACGGGTCTGATTGCGCGATTGACCGGATTGGAATTGTCGACGCAACTTTTTGACGATGAAGCGGTTTTTACTGCAACTGCGCCCCGATTCGGGAATGTGAATTAACTCAGCTCAGGAAACCTGGGCTTAATCAGAACAGACGGTTGCCAATTTATCAAAAAGACCAAAGTCAAATTGCCGCAACGAAGGCAGGGCACGGTGCAACTGTGTCAATCTGGATCTGGCGATGACTTTTCCCGCCGTCTCAATCAGGGCGGGTAATAAAAAAAATGCAAATAAAAATATAGGTTCAACTTATTTTAACCCTTTCAGAACAAACTCTGGAGAGTCGCAAAGTGTAATTTGCGCCGTGAATTTTACTATATTGCATGACACAACGGGATTTATATGATGGATGACCTCCTAAACGAGTTTTTGACGGAAACTTTCGAAAGTCTCGACGTTGTTGACATGGAACTGGTGAAATTTGAACAGGATCCAAACAATAGTGAAATTCTCGACAATATATTCCGGCTGGTCCACACCATTAAAGGCACATGCGGGTTTTTGGGACTGCCACGGCTTGAGGCTCTGGCGCATGCTTCGGAAACCCTGATGGGAAAATTCCGTGACGGTGTTCCTGTTACCGGGGAAGCTGTTACCCTGATCCTGGGCTCGCTGGACCGGGTAAAAGAAATTCTTGCAGAACTCGAATCAAACGAAACCGAACCAGAAGGCAATGATGAAGATCTGATTTCTCAACTGGATATCCTGGCGGGGATCGGGGATGGTGTTGCCGGGGGGGCTGAGACTGAAAACCCTGCTCCAGGCGATGGGCTCGAAAATGTTGCAGAGGCTCCGGTAGTAGAGGATGCGGGTTCCGGGGATGGAATAAAAATCGTTCAGCGCGAACTGAAAGCCGGCGAAGTCACTCTGGATGATCTTGAAAGAGCTTTTCAGGAAGCGGATGGTCCCGATGATATGGGGCCGCCGCCGGTTCCTGATACATTCAAATCTGCAGAGCCTGAAGAAAAGGCGCCCGAGCCCACACCTGTTGCGGTTGCAAAAAAACCGATAAAAGTAGGGAAAAAATCTGCGAAATCGGGCACGGACAAAAAAGAAGTTTCCGTTCAAAACCAGTCTATCCGGGTCAATGTGGATACGCTGGAAACATTGATGACCATGGTGAGCGAACTGGTGTTGACCAGAAACCAGCTGCTTGAGATGGTGCGCAGGCACTCTGACAGCGAATTCCACGTTCCCCTGCAACGCCTGTCGAGTGTTACAGCGGAATTGCAGGAAGGGGTGATGAAGACCCGCATGCAGCCGATTGGCAATGCGTGGCAGAAGCTCCCCAGAATTGTCCGTGATCTGGGTAATGAACTGGACAAGAAGATTGAACTGGTGATGAAGGGGGCTGAAACAGAGCTTGATCGCCAAGTGCTTGAACTCATTAAAGACCCGCTTACCCATATGGTTCGTAATTCTGCCGATCATGGTCTTGAAACCACGCAGGAACGTATCGATGCGGGCAAGTCGGAGTTGGGTAAAATTACGCTGGAGGCCTTCCATGAAGGCGGTCATATTATCATTCGGATTGCCGAAGACGGTCGCGGGCTCAATACAGAGAAAATCAGTCAGAAAATTATTCAAAACGGGCTGGCAACGGAAGCTGAGCTTGAAGCACTGTCGGAAGAGCAAATTCATCGGTTTATTTTCCGTGCCGGATTTTCAACCGCCACACTGGTGACAAATGTTTCGGGTCGTGGTGTTGGCATGGATGTGGTGCGCACCAACATTGAGCTCATTGGCGGCTCGGTGGATGTTAAATCGAAAGCGGGTGAAGGTTCGATATTTTCGATTAAAATTCCTCTGACGCTGGCGATTGTATCTGCTCTGATTGTTGAATCAAACGGTCAAAGGTTTGCTGTGCCCCAACTCAATGTTGTAGAACTGGTGCGGGCTCGGGCGGGCTCGGATCACCGGATTGAACTGATCAACGACACGCCATTGTTGCGGTTGCGAAACAAACTTTTGCCGCTGGTCAAATTATCCCAGATACTTGATATTCCCAATGTCATACCTAAAGGTAATGATGACCCCTGCGATATCGCAAAAATGGAAACGGCAGCACCTTGCAATGACAGCGGGCAGCAAGCGGTGGAAGCTTCGGCGATGGAAACCGGTGAGGAAGGGTTTATTATTGTCACCAAAGTTGGTGAAAAGACCTTTGGTATTGTTGTCGACAGTGTGTTTGATACCGAAGAAATTGTGGTCAAGCCGATGTCTTATCGCTTGCGGGAAAATAATCTTTTCTCCGGTAATACTATTCTGGGCGATGGCAGCGTGATCATGATTGTTGATCCAAATGGTGTCGCCAATAAAATCAGCGGCGAAAGTTTCCATCAGGATAAATCTGAAGTCGTCGAAAGTGAAACAGCTACGACTTCAGGCAGCCAGGTTATATCGATTCTGTTGTTCAAAGCGGGTTCCGATGAACTCAAGGCGGTGCCGCTGTCTTTGGTAACACGGCTTGAAGAAATTGATGTGGAAACGATTGAACGCAATAATAATCGTGATCTGGTGCAATATCGCGGCAAGCTGATGCCGCTGGTGTATGTGGATGAGGACGCCAAGGCCAAAGAAAGCGGCCGCCAGCCGATACTGGTCTTCACTGATGACGATCATGCCATGGGCCTGGTGGTCGATGAGATTGTCGATATTGTCGAAGAAAGGCTCGATATTGAAGTTGAGGCCATGAAACCCGGAATGGTGGGCTCGGCTGTTATTCGCGATGTGGCGACAGAGGTAATCGATATTGGACATTATCTGCCTCAGGCCTTCGACAACTGGTTCCACCGTCAGGAAAAAGGCATTGTCAGCTCGCAACCCAGATTGCTGCTGGTGGATGACAGTGCGTTTTTCAGAAATATGCTGACCCCGGTTCTGGGCGCCCAGGGCTTTGAGGTAACGACTGTGGATTCGCCACTTGAAGCCATCAAACTGCATGATAATGGCGAAGTCTTTGATGTCATAGTGTCAGACATTGAGATGCCGGAGATGAACGGATTTGAATTTGCCAAATTTGTTCGCGGCACTAAAAACTGGGGCAACACACCCATTATCGCTATTTCATCCTTTACCTCCAATGCCGCCATCGAGAAGGGCAAAGAGGCGGGGTTCCATGACTATGTGGCGAAATTCGATCGTGAAGGACTGATACAAATTCTGAGACAAACCTGTGACATTATTGGGGAAGCGGCATGAGTGAGGAAACTTTGCTAGACGATGAAGACGAAATGGATCTGAGCAGTTCAGAATATGTAGAATACGTTACCGTTACAATTAACGGGCAACTGTTTGGTATGCCGATTTCACTGGTTGAAGATATTTTCATGCCGAAGTCAATTACCTCGGTACCGTTGTCTGACCCGGAAGTCGAAGGCGTTCTGAATTTGCGCGGCCGTATTGTAACAGCCATAAATATGCGAAAATATCTGGGTTTGCCCCAGCGCGAAGACGGCGGGCAAAGCATGGCGGTCGGTGTTGAGTATCGTGATGAATCATACGGGCTTATTATTGACGGGGTCGGCGAGGTGCTGCGCCTTTCGGGTAAGACATTTGAAGACAATCCCACCAATCTGAATCCTTGCTGGTCGAGGATTTCACAAGGTGTGCACAGGTTGGAAAATGAACTGATGCTGGTGCTTGATATTGAATGTGTGCTGG
>CAZVAZ010000058.1:0-11284 GCA_964625235.1 uncultured Hyphomicrobiales bacterium | reverse complement strand
GCGTGGCCATTGCGCGCTCATTATGCATGAGCCCGAAAATCATGCTGTTTGATGAACCCACATCAGCGCTTGATCCTGAAATGATCAAGGAGGTTCTTGATGTGATGATCAACCTGGCACATGACGGTATGACAATGCTGGTTGTGACCCATGAAATGGGATTTGCACGCGAAGTTGCCAACAGCGTTATCTTCATGGATGAGGGCCAGATCATTGAGCAGAACGAACCCGAAGAATTCTTCACCAACCCGCAAAGCGAGAGAACAAAACTGTTCCTGAGCCAAATTCTGCACTAAAACAGCGGCAGGATAATTATCAGGGCCCTGGGGGGCAAAAAAGCACTACTGGAAACAGTGGTGCTTTTTACATTTAAGCCTTAACCGTCAAGTTCCTCAAGCTCGCCTTGCTCCTGAGCGTAGGGGACAAAACCGCAGCGCTGATAAAGGCCAAGAGCACGGGGGTGATCGAGAGTGCAGGTTTGCACAAACAACCGTTTGGGCGAATGCAGCCAGGCAAGCGAAATTGCCTGGGAAAGCAGGTAGCGCCCAAACCCCTGACCGATGACTTCAGGCATCAGGCCCATAAAAACAAGCTCGACATCAGGCATTTTACGAAAATCAAGCTCAACATACCCTGCCGGACACCCGTTGACATAAAGCACATAAAGCTCAACCGCAGGGTTTGTGATGATCTCGGCCAACTCCTCATCGGTCATTTTCAACCGGTTGACCCAGATATAATCCGCACCCACTGTTTTATAGAGGTATTTGTAAAAATGAACCGGTGGGTTGTCCGCCCGGATCAGGGCGATTTGCGAATGTGAGGGAGGGGGGCTGTTGAGATGAGGATCTTCAAACATCTCCAGATGGGTGATGGTGATTTCATGTACTTTGCCCATGGGTTTCACGGCCCTGTTTCAACAGGAACGTCTTTGGCACTTCCCCATTGCGCCCAGGAGCCATCGAACAGGGCGACTGATTTGGATTTACCGATTAACTCCAATCCCAACACCAATACAGCTGCTGTCACCCCTGAACCACAGGTGGTGATGATGGGTTTGCCGGGATCGGCACCGCCATCGATAAACGCCTGCCTGATACCTTCAGGAGATTTGAGAGTGCCATCATCCTCAAGCAAATTTGAATAAGGCACATTGAAAGAGCCGGGAATATGCCCGGATTTTAGTTCCGGCCTCGGCTCAGGTGAGGTACCGGCAAACCTTGCTGCTGCTCTTGCATCAACAATCTGGGGTGAATTTTCAGTTGTTACCGCTTTCACCATGTAGTCCAGGGATTTGGCTTTGCTGGGTTGAAAACGTGAGGCAAAGTGGCATTCTCTGGGTTTTCTTGCAGGCCCGTCTTCCAGCGGTAAATCCTCTGCCATCCATTTCGGCAACCCGCCATTGAGGATGGCAACATCATTATGGCCCATAATCCGGAACATCCACCAGGCGCGCGCAGCACTGAACAGACCGGCCGTGTCATAAATAATCACGCGATTGCCATTACCAATACCCAGTTTGCGCACGCGCGAAGAAAATTTTTCCGGGCTCGGCAACATATGCGGCAGCGAACTTTTGCTATCGGATATGTCGTCGATATCAAAAAACACAGCACCGGGAATGCGCTGTTCGTCGAATTCCCGGGCTGCATTTCTGCCCGAATTGGGTAAATGCATGGAAGCATCCAGCACAATTATATCGGGGGCATCAAGGCGCTGTGCCAGCCAATCAGTTTCGACAATCCACGGGCTGCTGTGTGTAGTCATGATTTAGCTGTCCACTTCAACAGTAACATCAGGCACATTTGTCTGGGGTGTTACCAGCCACTCAGGTACGGGGAGGTCTTTAGAGCGCAGGAATTCAGGGTTGAACAACTTGCCCTGATAGCGCGTGCCAAAATCACATAACATGGTGACGATGGTATGACCCGGTCCCAAATCACGCGCCATAGCGATGGCACCGGCCACATTGACGCCGCTGGAGCTGCCCAGACACAGGCCTTCATCGGACAGCAGGTCAAACACGGTTTGCACGGCTTCACGATCGGAAATAAAATAGGACCGGTCAATTGGTGCACCTTCAAGGTTTGCCGTAATGCGCCCCTGGCCGATACCTTCGGTAATCGAGCCGCCTTCTGATTTTAGTTCGCCATGCGTGTAGAAATTATGCATGGCCGAGCCCGGCGGATCAGCAAGGGCAATCTGAATATCGGGATTATATTCCTTCAACCCCATACCCACACCGGCAATCGTACCGCCGGTGCCAATGGAACAGCAAAAGCCATCGACTTTGCCACTGGTCTGAGCCCAGATTTCCGGGGCCGTTGTTTCAATATGCGCCTGGCGGTTGGCGACATTATCAAACTGCTGCGCCCATATGGCCCCGTTGGGTTCTGTTTGAGCCAGAGCCTGGGCCAGACGGGCAGAATACTTCTGGTAGTTGTTGGGGTTTTTATAAGGCACAGCGGGCACTTGAACCAGCTCGGCCCCGGCAATGCGCAACATGTCTTTTTTCTCTTCAGACTGGGTTTCAGGTATGACGATGACAGAGCGAAATCCCAAAGCATTGGCCACCAGAGCTATACCGATACCGGTGTTGCCGGCAGTGCCCTCAACAACAATCCCTCCCTTCTGCAAGGAACCGTTATTGATGGCATTTTTTATAATAAAATAAGCTGCCCGATCTTTGACCGATTGACCGGGATTCATAAACTCAGCCTTTCCTAAAATCGTGCATCCGGTAATCTCTGAGGCACGACGCAGGTGAATGAGAGGGGTATTGCCGATGGCATCAGTCATACCTGTGGATGTGATCATATAGGCCTCATTGGAGTGGGGTTGGTTTTTTGAAAACGATTGCCCATCAGGATACAGAGACCTTGGAAATGGTTCAAGGGTGTTGGTGCAGGTGATTGCTGAAATCAGGGTGTTTTCTTGAAAACTACAGGCAGAACCGTTTACCCTTGAAGATGCCACAACCGGCTTTGTATTTGGAAACGCTCCTGGTTTGACGCTTCAATCTGGCGTTGCGGATCACACACTGCCCGTTTTTGAGCCTGGATTGAGCAGTGCAGCTGCGCGGACACACGCGGGATTTGATTTTTTTCATGGCATGATATGCACCTGGAGATGCAGTTGAAACATCCAGATCTCTACCGGCAAAATGGTTGAATTTTTTCATGGCGGACTTGCCCTTGGCCCCCCATTCTCCATCAATCCTGCCGGGACTGCACCCAATCCTTGCCAATTCCTTCTGCAGGCTTTGCGTTAGCGAGCGGCGGTTCCTGATAAAAGAAGCAACAGCGTGCGGTCGTGCAGCTTTTCGCTTTTTGACAGGGTGGTCCCTGTCTTGTTTGAGTGCGGAATTTGAAAATATTTCCCTGGAAAAATTCTGCCGGTCAGAATTGAGCCCTGAACGATTACTGGTATCCTTTTTTGTTTCCTGTGATGTCAGCCTGTTTGCATTTTCCTCCAATACCAATATCGGAGGCTCAGGTTCTACATACTTGCTGATCTGCAATTGTCGCATAAAATGAAAATCCCTGGTGATGGATGAATCTTCCCAGGGTACCTGGCGGTCTTCCGTTGTTTTCGTGACCTCGCGCCGTGTTTGTTTGAATACCTGCTCAATGGTGAGACCAGGCGTGGTAATTGCTTTGGACAGGGCTGTGGTATAGGGCGAATTTCCCAGAATTCCGTCATATGATACCTGTCCCGGGGCAGTCGCATAGGCAATGAAGGAGCCGCGCGGCGCTGATACCCGGGCCAACCCGGGTGAGACAGATTTAAAAGAGCGGGGAAACGGGTTGTTGCGGCAGGCATCAAGAATAATAATATTGATAGCGCCTTTCTGCCTTTCTATGGTGCCAAGGAAGCTGCTGAGTTTAATGGCCTCCATGTCCAGCTCGCTCTCATCTTGAATATTGAAACCAATAGGGATGAGATAATTCTCGTCGCGCACCTGTACGCCGTGTCCGGCATAATAAAACAGTCCGACAGCATCGGAATTACGAAGTTTCCGGCCAAATTCAACAAGGGCGCGTTTCATGGTTTTTTGATCGGCATCCAAAACTGTGGTGACATTGAAGCCGGTCTTTTTTAAAGTCCTGGTCATTAACGTTGCATCATTGAGCGGGTTGGGCAGGGGAGCGGTTTTATAGGACGAATTACCGATGACCAGCGCAATACGGGTTTGCGCTTGTGCCGGAAGGTTTACAATCAGGGTGGAAATCAACAAGACAGTGTATAATAGCGCCAGTCGCAGCATTTGCTCTCCAGAAATTCTGTTGCGTGCCCCCGGCGCAGATGATTCTAAGTGAACAGGAATAAAGTCACGCAAAAATGGCGAGAATTGGTGCCATCGAAAAACTGTACACAACAACCTTGAAATTCTCCCACCGTTCGAGGTTGAAACAACAAAAGACTGATAAATTGAAGTTCCGCACGATTGAATTACCGTCGTTTTTTCACTCCAAGCAGTCGGGCAGAATTTATTTATAATGATAGACATGGATTATGGTTTTATTTGATTGATTAATACGCCCATGGGGCGCTGGAGTTATGGTGATGAAATCTCAAGCTAAAGTAGTTGTTATTGGCGGTGGCGTGGTTGGCGTGAGCACGCTCTATCATCTGGTTAAAAAAGGCTGGAGCGATTGCGTGCTGGTTGAACGCAATGAGCTTACCTCGGGCTCCACCTGGCATGCAGCCGGGTTATTGCCCCTGTTCAACATGAGCTATTCAGTTGGCCAAATCCATAAATACTCGGTGAAGTTTTACCAGGAACTGGAAAAGGAAACCGGCCAGCCGGTGGGCTTCAGCAAAGTATCCAACATTCGCCTGGCGGACAATCAGGACCGCATGGATGAGTATAAATACTATGCCGGTGTGGCAAAAACCATCGGGATTGATGTGAGGTTTCTCAAACCCGAAGAAATTAAGGAAATCTGGCCGCTGTGTAATACAGAAGGCTTGATTGGCGCAATCCAGCATGTGGATGATGGCTACATTCAACCCGCTGACTTAACGCAAGCCATGGCCAAAGGTGCGCGCAACGGTGGTGGTGAAATTTACCGCAACACCCGCGTGCTGGCGATTGAGCAACAAACCGATGACAGCTGGATTGTAAAAACCGACAAGGGCGACATTGCCTGCGAACAGGTGGTAACAGCCACCGGAAATTTCGTCCGCCAGACAGGATTGATGCTCGGCCTTGATATTCCGGTTATTCCGGTTGAACATCAATATATCGTCACCGAGCCCCATCCTGATATTGTCCAGCGGCAAAAAGACGGACTGCCGGAAATGGGCGTTTTGCGCGAATCCGATGCATCTTACTATATGCGCGAGGAAAACGGTGGCCTGATCCTCGGACCTTACGAGGCCGGCGCACCGTGCTGTTATATTGATGGCCCCGACGAAAATGCCGAATACGAGCTGTTTCAGGAAGACCTCGACCGTCTTGAGCCCCACATTGAAGCCGCCATGAACCGCGTGCCGGCCTTCGCCGAAGTCGGCATCAAGAAGGTCTACAATGGTGCCATCTGTTATACGCCCGATGGCTCTCCCATCATCGGTCCCGCCTGGGACAAAAAGAACCTGTGGCTCAATGAAGGCCATAGTTTCGGTATTACCGCCGCCGGTGGCGCTGGCTGGCAGATAGCCGAATGGATGGTCGGTGGCGAACCCACCATCGACATGATGGGCGTCGACCCGCGGCGCTTTGGCCCCTATGCTTCACGTGGGTACTTGAAAACAAAAAACGAAGAAGCCTATCGCAATGTCTTCGTCGTCCATTACCCCGATGAAGAACGCGGTGACGCCAGGCCGTTGAAGCAGACACCATGCTATGACCGCATGAAGGCGCGCGGTGCTGTCTTCGGTCAGGTCTATGGCTGGGAGCGGCCCAACTGGTTTGCGCCCGAAGGCGTCGAAGCCAAAGACGTGTGGAGTTTCAGACGCTCCAATTACTTCGATCATGTTGGTAACGAATGCAAACATGTCTCAGAAAAGGTGGGGCTTTTGGATATGAGCGCCTTTTCAAAATATCAGGTTTCCGGTCCCGGAGCAGAAGAATTTCTGGACCGTATTGTCGCCAACCGCATCCCCAAAACCATTGGACGCATCGGCCTGTGTCATATGCTGTCAGAAAATGGCGGCGTGCGCTGCGAGTTCACAATCTACCGCACCGGACATGAGGAATTCTATCTGGTGTCGGCGGGAGCAACCGAGCGCCATGATTTTGATTATCTGCAAAAACTTAGCCCCAAAGACGGCAGCGTAAAACTGCAAGTGGTCACCACCCAGTATGGTGTGCTGGTACTGGCCGGTCCAAAGTCCCGCGATCTTTTGCAGAAACTGACCGACACGGACTTATCGAACGAAAAATTCCGCTGGCTGTCAGGAAAGTTCATCAATGTGAATTGCGCGCAAGCGCACGCCCTGCGGGTGAATTTCGTTGGTGAACTGGGCTGGGAGCTCCATCACCCCATAGAAATGCAGAATTACATCTATGATCAATTGATGGCAGCAGGTGAAGAATTTGACATCAAACCCTTCGGCATCCGCGCCATGGATTCAATGCGTCTGGAAAAATCCTACCGCCTGATCCCGCGCGAACTCTCCATCGAATACTCAGCGCTCGAATCCGGCCTCGACCGCTTCGTCCATCTCAACAAGGGCCAGTTCATTGGCCGCGACGCGCTGGTTGAATGGCAGCAAAAAGGCTTTGCAAATACGTTCGTCACCATGGAAGTGCACGGCATTACCGATGCAGACGCCCGTGGCTCCGAGCCGATTTACAAAGATGGCGCGTTAATCGGCCGCGTCACCAGCGGCGGTTACGGCTGGCGCACCAACAAAAGCCTGGCATTAGCCATGGTCGCACCGGAACTGGCCACATTGGGCCAGGAGTTGGAAATTGAGATTTTAGGCGAACGCCATAAGGCAACCATCATCGAAGAATCCCCGTTTGATCCAAATAATGAGCGTTTGCGGGCTTAAGGGTGTAAATCATTACTCCAGCTTCTCAGCCTTTTGCCAGGCAAGGGCGGTGAGAGCAAGGTCTCCCAGGGCGTGGCCACGGAAGATGAAGGCGCAGCGGTCGGTGTCGTCTTTGCGTCCGGTGAATTTACCCAGAACCAGACCCGACAGGTCGCCGGTAACAAGTTCCGGTGCAACCAGTTTGTTGGGCAGGGCTGCTTCCTGTGCCAGATCATCAATGCAAATCTGGTCGAAAGCTGAAAAACTGTCTTTAATCCAGGGTGCCGAAAGATCAGTAACGGCACAGAAAGACCCGGGCTTGAGGCAGTTGGCATTCAGAAACGGTGTGAGTTTTGCTGAGTACGTCACTGAAGTTACAATCAAATCAGCATCACTCATCGCCTCATTTCCCGATGAGCAAACCGTTGATCCTATGTTCAGATTGTCGGCATACTCACAGAAGCTGTCAATGGTGGCTTTCCCACGTCCAAATACCCGGATGTTCTCAAGCGCAAACATGTCAGAAAAAGCCTTGAGATGGCTTCTGGCCTGAACACCACAGCCGATGAATGCGGCAACAGATGATGATTTTCTTGCCATGTGTTTGGCTGCAACCGCACTTAAACCGGCGGTGCGCACAGCGGTAATCCAGTTTGCATCCATGACGGCAACCGGTAGCCCGGTTTCGCTGTTGAGCACTGTTACCAGACCGTTGATCTGCGGCAGGCCGTTGCCGGGGTTGTCAGGATTAAGCACGACAGTTTTAACCACCAGCAGGCAAGGATCATCCGCTGCGGCCAGTGCCGCCATCATATAACGCCCGTCAGGTGGCATAATGACGGCTTTGGGTGCATTCCAGACGCTGTTTTCAGCGCTTCCTGCAATGAAACTCTCAATGCTCTGTACAACCTCATCGGTTGTAATACCCAGGTTTTTGAGATTGTCTTCAGAAAGATAAGGAATGATCAGGTTTGTACTCATGGTCGAATTTTATAGTACCATGGACACTATGTCATCGCATAAACGACAATGCGTAAAATATCCCCGCTGCCAACAGTGCCGCCGCTGGTACGGTGACAATCCAGGCGGTAATGATTGTGAGGAAATGCGAACGCCGCACCAGTTTGCGTTTGCGGATTTCTTCCTTGTCCGGTTTTTGGGCAAGCGTGGGGGAGGGGTAACGCTTGTGTTCCTTCACATATCTTTGCCGCCGTTTAGAGTGCGCAGTGTAATATTCGCGGAAAAAACCAACACCGAAAATGGCACCCACAGCGATATGGGTAGAACTCACCGGCAGCCCCAGGCCTGAAGCAAAAATCACGGTGATGGCGGCCGCCAGCGACACGCAAAACGCTCTTATGGGATTGAGGTTGGTAATTTGTTCACCAACCATGGCGATCAGACGCGGGCCGTAGAGAAAAAGCCCCAGGGATATCCCGGCGGCACCGATAGCCATCACCCACAGCGGAATATTGACCGTGGCGGCAATATCGCCTGATTGCACTGAATGGATAATCGCGGCCAGCGGGCCGATAGCATTGGCCACATCATTGGCGCCGTGAGCAAATGACAGAAGAGCTGCCGAACAGATAAGCGGGATATGAAACAGCGTGCGCAAGGACTGGTTGCGGTTCTCCATGCCTTCAGATTGTCTGGCGATGATGGGTTTCAATGCCAGGTAAGACGCAACAAAGATGCCCATACTAATGAGGACGATCACATAAGTATCCGGCGTCCAGATGCGCTTCAGGCCCTTCATAATCAGGTAACCGGAGAACACGGAGGTCATCAGGGCAATCAAAACCGGCACCCAGCGTCTGGCGGCTTTTATCTTGTCGTCCTGATAGATGATATTGGTTTTGATGAAGGCCAGAAACAAGGCGGCGATGATGCCGCCAAGCACCGGCGATATAACCCAACTGGCGGCAATCTTCGACATTGTCGCCCAGTTGACGACGTTGAAGCCAACTGCGGCAATACCAGCTCCCATGACACCACCCACCACCGAATGGGTGGTGGAGACGGGCGCACGGACATAAGTGGCAAGATTAACCCATAAGGCCGATGACAGCAGGGCGGCCATCATCGCCCAGACGAATGTTTTGCTGTCAGGCATCAAGGAAGGGTCAATAATGCCTTTGGAGATGGTGGAAATAACGTCCCCACCGGCAATCAATGCCCCGGCACTTTCAAAGATGGCGGCGATTATCAGGGCACCGGTCAGTGTCAGGGCCTTTGAGCCGACGGCGGGGCCGACATTATTGGCGACATCATTGGCACCGATATTGAGCGCCATATAGCCGCCAAGCATACCGGCGACGATAATAAAGACAGCATTGGGCTGTGCACCTATTTGTATGCTGGCTAAAATTCCGGCCAACGCCAGGAAGAATATCGCCAGGCCCGGTGCAAACAGGCGTCTGGCGAGTGTGGTTGAAGCCCCTTCGAGCCTGGTGATGCGGTTCAGGTCTTTGTCGAGTGAAAATTTCTTTAATTTTGCTTCTTGATTGCGATTTGAGTTCCCGCTGGAAGTCATTCAAGGTCTACCTTTTCTATTTTCCTATCAATTCGAGCGTCATAACGCCGGACCGAGGATAAATACAAGCCTTGAAAGTTTGTCAGGCCAACTATCTGTGGAAGCAATGTTTCACGAGCGTCGATGTTTCACGCGCTGCGTTGCCACACCAGCAGTTGATTGTTTGCCGGCATGGCAAAACCCTGGCGTAAAGTCAGGCCCTGATTTTGCGCCAGTTCGTCGACCGCTTCAAAATCGCGAATACCACTGACGGGGTCTTTGTCCTTAAGCCACTGATCAAAGCGCTGGTTGCTGGGCGTGGTGAAATCGCCGTTATATTTGTAGGGGCCGTACAGGCATAAAAACCCGTTGCTTTGAAGGATCTCGCCGACACCTTGAAACAGGTGTTCGACGTGCGCCCATGACATAATGTGGACGGCATTGGCGCTGTAGATGGCATCGCAGGAGGACACGGGCCAGGGGTGTGCGGAGACATCAAGCTCTATCGGCTGAGTAATATTTGCTGCACCCTCTGCCTCAAGGCGGGCGCGCACATTCTCGAGGTTTCCTGCAAGATCACTGGTGTGCCAGACAAGCTGGGGCAGGCGCTGTGCCATATAGACCGCATGCTGGCCAGTACCGCTGCCGATTTCAAGCAGGTGACGGCAGGGATTCAATACCTCACAAAGCCGGTCGCAAATATGGACTTTATTGTTTTCGGCAGCTTGTGAAAATGTCAGCATGTCTGATTTACCGCTTTAGAGTTCACCCTTGGCAATGGCTCTGAACCGGGCGCGGCAATGTTTTACATGGCGATGATACTCGATAATATCCCAGGCAGTGCAATCACCGTCAATGGCCGCAATTTCCGCTGGCGAAAATCCGAGACGTGCGAGAATTTGAAGCGTTGCTTTTCTCCGGTTCAGCTCCCGGTTTTTCAATTGTGTCGGATCAAATCGAAAATTTGTCATTCAGTGCGTGCCTTCCTGCGGTGATATACATCCTCAAAAGCCTGGCGAATACACTGCCATGATGGTAGAGATAGCACCATGATAAAATTCTCCGTAGATGATTTAACAAGCCAAATTGATGGTGGTGCGCTCATCACCCTGCCAGCCGAATACAGTTTTGTGCCGATGGATGTGGTGCGTGGCCTGATTGCAACGCAGGTCAGAGACCTGCACCTGCTATGTGTTCCCATTGGCGGGCTGGCCACTGACATGCTGATTGGGGCTGGATGTATCGCAACACTGGAAGCCGCAGCCGTTAGCCTGGGCGAGGCCGGTGCCGCTCCCCGGTTCAGCGAAGCAGTCGTCAACGGTGATATCAATATGCTGGATGCCACCTGTCCGGCCATTCATTCGAGCTTGCAGGCGTCCGAAAAAGGCGTGCCGTTCATGCCTCTGGGCGGTGTGATCGGATCTGACCTTGTGAAGCACAGAAAAGACTGGCAGGTCATTGATGATCCGCTCGGCAAAGGCAACGGACGCATATTGCTGTTGCCTGCGATCAAACCGGATTTCGCCTTGTTTCATGCCCCGCTTGCTGACCGTGAGGGTAATGTCTGGGTCGGCAAAAGACGCGAACTTTTCACCATGGCTCATGCATCGGCACACTCGCTTGTTACCGTCGAGCGCATTCGTGACGATAGCCTGCTTGAAGATGATCTCTATGCCGCAGGCACGGTACCGTCCATGTACATTACAGCGATAGCTCAGGCAAAAAACGGTGCGTGGCCGTTGGGGCTTGCCGGTTCTTACGGACGCGATAATGCCGCGATAGCGGAAT
>CAZVAZ010000057.1:0-11296 GCA_964625235.1 uncultured Hyphomicrobiales bacterium | reverse complement strand
CGCAATACAGAGTAGAAATTGTTCCCGGTGTGTCCTCGCTGATGGCGTGCGCGGCTGAATTCGGACGCCCCCTGGCTGCCCGCAATGATGTACTGACAATTATTCCGGCCCCTTTGGCAGCCGGGCAGATTAAACAGCAATTGGAGACAACAGATGCTGCCGCCATCATAAAAATCGGCAGGCATTACGACAAGATCTATTCGATCCTCGACGAACTTGGGTTGCTCGAGCGGGCGGGTTATGTGGAAAGAGCCAGCCTGCCCAACCAGAAAATTGCCCGGTTATCGCAAACCAATATTGTTAAAGCACCTTATTTTTCCATGATTTTAGTCTATCGCGGCGGTGAAACATGGATGATTTAAAAAACCCCGTTATTATTGTTTTGAACCAGAGCGGCCTCGAACTGGCGCAAAACATCAAACCGCACTTCCGCGACGCTAAAATTCACGGTCGCGTTGGCGGGTGCGATGTTGAGTTTGACCATACGATGGAACATATCTGCACCCTGTTTAAGGCCGGCCATGCGCTCATTGGAATTTGTGCCTCTGGTATTCTCATAAGAGCCACAGCCAGCGCCTTGTCAGACAAACAAAAGGAGCCACCGGTAGTGGCGCTCTCGCCGGACGGGGCCAGTTGCGTGCCCCTGCTTGGCGGCCATCATGGTGCCAATCGTCTGGCACAAAAACTGGCCGGAATTCTCGGCGGCCATGCCGCCATTACCACAGCCAGTGACGTCAGTCTCAATGTGGCACTTGATGATCCGCCCGACGGCTGGATATTGGCCAATCCGCAAAACCTGAAACCGGTAACTGCTGCCCTGCTCGACGGTGAGACTGCTAAATTGACGGGCTCGGCTCCCTGGCTCGAGGCGTCGTCGATACCATTTTCACCAGCAGGAAAAGTCAGGCTCACCATCACGCATCAGTCATGTGAGCCAGCGACAAACGAACTGACCTATCATCCCCGGCAACTGGTATTGGGGGTCGGCTGCGAGCGCGGGTGTTCGGCTGACGAACTCACCTCCTTGTGCGAAAAAACCCTGAACCAGCATCAACTCGCGCCGCAGTCAATAGCGGTTGTCGCGTCAATCGACCTCAAGGCCGATGAAGCCTGCATATTGGCACTGGCCGATCATTTCGGTGTCGATGCGCGTTTTTTTGATGCCGGAGAACTTGAAGCCCAGACACCACGGCTCAAAAACCCGTCCGATATTGTGTTTGCCGAGGTGGGTTGCCACGGGGTTTGTGAAGGTGCAGCCCTTGCAGCAGTGGGCATGGCTGGTGAGTTGGTTGTGCCTAAGCAAAAATCAAAACGCGCCACCTGCGCGGTAGCCCTGGCTCCGGCACCCCTCAAGGCTGAGGATATCGGCAAAATGGCGGGAGAGCTTTATGTGGTCGGTATCGGCCCGGGACAAAATGCGTGGCGTACACCTGAAGCTGACAATCTGATTGCCCGCGCTGATCACCTTATCGGTTATTCGCTTTACCTCGATCTTTTGGGTGCATCGACTGATGGCAAAACACGTCATGATTTTCCTCTTGGTGCAGAAACCGAACGCTGCCGTGAAGCGTTGGAACTCGCCGGTAAAGGCAACCGGGTAGCGCTGGTATGTTCAGGCGATGCCGGTATTTATGCCATGGCAGCTCTTGTCTACGAGTTGCTGGACCGCGCACCCGAACAAGAAGGCGTGAGTGATGCGGCAAAACGGGTGAAAATCATCAATGCGCCGGGGATTTCAGCCCTTCAGGCGGCAGCAGCGCGTGCCGGTGCCCCGCTGGGTCATGATTTTTGCACCATCTCTTTGTCTGATCTTCTCACGCCCTGGGAAACGATTGAACAACGGATTACAGCCGCAGCCCAGGGCGATTTCGTCATTGCCTTTTATAACCCGGTATCGCAACGCCGCCGCACCCAACTTGAGGCCGCACGTCAGATACTGTTGCAACACCGTCCCAACGATACCCCCGTTATTCTGGCAACAAACCTGGGTCGCGCACAGGAAAACGTACGCGCGGTGACGCTACACAATCTTGATATTAATGATGTCGACATGTTGACGGTTGTCATTGTCGGCTCGTCGCAATCAAAGGCTTTTTTGCGCGGTAACGGCAAGATGTCGGTCTATACACCGCGCGGTTATTCAAAGAAAATTTCTCAACCATGACAGTTCATTTTATAGGTGCCGGACCCGGCGATCCCGATCTGATAACAGTGCGCGGGCGACGATTGATTGAAACCTGCGAGGTGTGTCTTTATGCAGGCTCTTTAGTACCCGAAGCGGTGATAGCGGCTGCCCCCAAAGGGGCACGGGTGATAGATACCGCCCCTTTGACGCTTGACGACATCATCAGTGAAATAAAACAGGCGCACGCAAAAGGTCACGATATCGCCCGGGTTCATTCCGGTGATCCGGCCCTTTACGGCGCCATTGCTGAGCAGATCAGGCACTTGAAAGCCCTCGATATCCCTTATGATGTGACACCGGGTGTTTCGGCCTATTCGGCGGCAGCGGCAGCGTTAGGCATGGAGCTTACCATACCCGAAATCTGCCAGAGCATTATCCTGACACGTACGGCAATGAAATCGTCAAAAATGCCTGAAGGCGAAGAACTGACAACGCTGGGTAAATCAGGAGCAACACTTGTTATTCATCTCTCGGTCAGAAACCTGAAAAAGATCGAGGAGGATTTAACCCCGCTTTACGGCCAGGACTGCCCGGTGATCATCGCCTATCGCGTCGGCTGGCCTGACCAGATGTTCATTCACGGCACATTGAAAGATATCCGCAAAAAGGTGCGCAAAGAAAAACTTACCCGCACCGCCCTGATTTTTGTCGGCCCGGCACTCGATGCCGAAGGTTTCCGAGATTCAGCTCTTTATCATGCTGATCATGTTCACGTGCTGCGACCGAAGAAGAAAACTAAAAAAAGCGCGGTATAACTCTAACGATCTACCAGCCACTGTTCCACCGCCTCCACCGTTTTCACCACATCGCCCGCCGGCACCTGCGGGCGCTGGATCATCATTACTCTGAGCCCCAGTTCCCGAGCGGCTTCAAGCTTTGCAGCGGACAGAGTGCCGCCGCTGTTTTTTGTTATCAGCGTGTCAATCTTGTGTGTCTGCATCAGGGTTTTTTCATCTGTGACACTTGCCTGGGGCAGGCCGGTGATTACCTCATGGCTGGCTAAAGACAAGGGCGTTGTGGGGGCATCAATCATGCGTACTAAAAACCATACGTCGTCGCGGCTTTCGAAAACTCCAAGTTCCTGCCGCCCGATGGTCAGGAAGCAGCGTGTGTTGGATTTCAGGCTTACGGCTGCGGCCTGCAGGTCGGGAAATTCTTCCCAATTATCACCCGCACCCGCCTGCCACGATGGTCTTTGCAGCATGATGCGGGGGATATTTGCCAAAGCTGCGGCTTCGGCGGCATTTCTGGAGATTGTGGCGGCAAACGGGTGGGTGGCATCGACAATGATGTCGATATTTTCCGACACCAGGTATTCACCCAGGGCTTTGGCACCGCCAAAGCCGCCAACACGTAATTCGCCAGCGGGCTTTTTCGGGGATTTGGTGCGACCGGCCAACGAGGTGATTACTCTGTAATCCCGGTTCAGTGCCGCTGCCAAATTGAGTGCTTCTCGCGTGCCGCCTAAGATGAGGATGGTTCTAGTGGGCACGACCAACAATCCCGCCGTTGCGATCAATGACGATCACCTCGACTTCAACAGGTGCGCTGCGCAAGGTTTCCAGTGCTGTTGCACGCGCCTTTTCAGCCACATACTGCGCCAGTGGCAGCGTGTGTTTTTGCGCCTGCGTCAACACTTCCATGGCTGTATTGGCCTTTTCGGCATGTTCTTGAAGTTCAAAACTTCCACCCACCTGTTTAATCGCATCCGCCAGCCAGTCAAACGACACCTGAGAGCGTCCCGAATGTAAATCGAGATAGCCTTGTGCGAGCTTGGTAAGTTTGCCAAAGCCACCGGCGATGGTGACTTTTGCCACCGGGTTCCGGCGCAAATATTTCAACATACCACCGGCAAAATCCCCCATGTCGATCAGGGCAAAATCAGGAAGATTATAAAGTTTTTTCACCGTGGCTTCAGATGTTGAACCGGTGGCTGCGGCCACATGGTCAAAACCATTGGCGCGGGCAACGTCAATGCCGCTATGAATGGAGTGTATCCACGCCGAACACGAAAACGGATGGACAATTCCCGTTGTGCCTAAAATTGATAATCCGCCAATGATACCCAACCGGGGATTCCAGGTCTTTTGTGCAAGCCTTTCCCCATCAGCAACTGATATTTCTATTTCCACATTGCTGGAGACACCGTGTTTCAGTGCAATTTCCTCAACAACCTGTTGCATCATCAGGCGCGGCACCGGATTTATGGCCGGCTCTCCCGGCGCTATTGGCAGACCGGCTTTGGTGACCCTGCCAACACCTTGGCCCGCCTTGAATATTATGCCGCTGCCCGTTTCGCCAAAACGCACCGTGGAAGTAATCAAAGCCTGATGCGTGACATCGGGATCATCTCCTGCATCTTTAATGATGCTGGCGCTCGCCCAATCGTCATTTCTTTCCTCCCTCGCAAGTGCAAATGCGGGCGTCTGGCCTTTGGGCAGGGTAATGGTTACCGGGTCGGGAAATTCACCGGTTATGAGAGCTGTCAACGCTGCACGGGTGGCCGCCGTTGCGCACGCCCCCGTTGTCCATCCCTGACGTAATTTTTGTTGTGGCTTGCGGCTCATAAGGACTGTTATAGATCATCTGAGCTAGGTCATAAACTCGAATATAGTGTAGAATACATCCATAATGATTGATCCTTTTGACAATATGCCGCCTTTTGAGCCCGGCTGGGTCTGGCTTGCCGGTGCAGGCCCCGGAAATCCCGGTCTGGTGACGCTTTTGGGACTGCACGCCCTGCGCCATGCTGATATCATTATCTATGATGCTCTGGTCAACCCGGAAATTCTGAAATTTGCCCGCGATGAGGCAAAAACCGAGTATGCCGGCAAGCGCGGCGGCAAACCTTCACCCAAACAACGTGATATATCCTTGAGGTTGATTGAGCTTGCGCAAGATAACAAGCGCGTGTTGCGCCTCAAGGGCGGTGATCCGTTTGTCTTTGGCCGTGGCGGCGAAGAAGCTTTAAGTCTGGTTGAAAGCAATATCCCCTTTCGCATCGTCCCGGGTATTTCCGCTGGCATTGGCGGGCTGGCTTACGCCGGTATTCCGGTAACCCACCGCGACACCAACCAGACGGTTACTTTTATTACCGGCCATGATGCCAATGGCGAGGTGCCTCATGGGGTTGACTGGGCACAGATTGCCCGCGGCTCGCAGGTTCTGGTAATCTATATGGCGCTTAAACACGCCCCCCAGATTACCCGGAAATTACTGGATGGCGGGCGCAAACCCGATGAACCGGCAGCCATTGTGGCAGACGCAAGCCTTCCCAGCCAGCAGGTGGTTGAAACCACTTTGGGGCGATTACCGCAAGCGATTGAGGAAAGCGGCATAGCGCCACCGGCAATTGTTGTTATTGGTGAGGTAGTGCGCTTTAGAACCGCCTTGAACTGGCTCGAAAAGGCGCGCGAAGCCGCTGGCCGAAATGCCGGTAAAGAGTGATGTGCGGGTTGTTGATAGCAGCACCGGCCAGTGGCTGCGGCAAGACCACGGTGACACTGGGGCTTATCAGAGCGCTGATACAGGCCGGACATAAAGTCGCCTCGGCAAAAGCCGGACCGGATTATATTGACCCCCGCTTTCATCTCGCCGCAGGTGCCAGCACGTGTTTTAACCTCGACCCCTGGGCCATGCGTGAACAAACCCTGATGTCACTGGCGAACCTTGCAACTGATGCGAATGACCTGCTGATTGTTGAAGGCATGATGGGCCTGTTTGATGGTGCACGTGATGGCACCGGATCAAGTGCTGATCTGGCTGAAATGCTCAATCTGCCGGTTATCCTGGTAATCGATGCAGCCTCGCAGTCTCATTCTATAGCCGCTGTTGCCAGAGGTTTTGCCAGCCATCGCCAGAATTGTCATATTGCCGGGATTATTCTCAATTCGGTTGGCAGCGATGCCCACGAAAAAGTGCTACGCCAGGCACTGGCTCCGCTGGAAATTCCGGTGATTGGTGCGCTTCGGCGCGATGCTGCATTCGCCTTGCCCCATCGTCATCTTGGCCTTGTACAGGCTGGCGAGCATGAAAACCTTGAGGGTTTTGTTACCAGCGTGGCAATGCACATTGGTGAAAACCTCGATCTTGACCTGCTGGTCAAGCTGGCACAGCCGCTGAAATCGAAGCAGCATGAGGCACCCAATAATTCCCTGCCGCCGCTGGGGCAGAATATCGCCATTGCCCGCGACATAGCCTTTGAATTCACCTACCCGCATTTTTTGCAACACTGGCGAAGCGCGGGTGCCGGGATTTCCTTTTTTTCGCCCCTTGCCAATGAAGCCCCGGCAAATAACTGTGATGCTGTTTTCCTGCCCGGCGGTTATCCTGAACTTCATGCCGGTCGTCTTGGTGCCAATCAGGTGTTTATGGCAGGCCTGCGCGAAGCGGCAAAATCGAACACGCTGATTTATGGCGAGTGTGGTGGCTATATGGTTCTGGGTGAGGTTTTGACAGATGCACAAGGGGTAGATCATGCCATGGCCGGATTATTACCTGTCAGCACCAGCTTTGCCGAGCGCAAGCTGCATCTGGGATATCGAAAGCTTACACCATGTGACGGTGACACCCCATGGTCGCAGAAAATTTCAGCGCATGAATTTCATTATGCCAGCGTAACGATACAGGAAGAAGATGGTCGTTTGTTTTCCGCTGTTGATGCGACCGGAAGCTTGCTTGGCGCCATGGGGCACAGGCGCGGGTGCGTCATGGGCTCGTTTGCCCACATTATTGATTACAGTCCAAGAGCGCCATAGTCATGAGTTTTCATTTCTCGGCCCTGTTTTTAGCCCTGATAATAGATGCAATCATCGGTGACCCCGACTGGCTGTGGCGCAAGGCGTCGCATCCAGTAGTGTGGATGGGCCATATAATCAGCAAACTGGATGAGCGCTTTAACATATCATCGGACAGCCAAAAGCAGCGGCGGCAAAAAGGCCTGTATACGCTGGTTTTCCTCATCGTTCTCGGCGCAGGTTTTGGGTTTTTATTACAATTTCTAATTGGCGATCTGGCTTTGTCCTGGGTTGTTGAAGCCGTAGTCGTGGCGATTTTTCTATCGAGCCGCAGTCTTTATGATCATGTGGCCCGGGTGGCCGGGAAGCTTGAAAATACCGATTTGGACGAAGCTCGTGTGGCTGTTGGCCAGATCGTTGGCCGCGACCCGAAAACCCTTGATCAATCCGGTGTTGCGCGTGCAGCGATTGAAAGTCTGGCTGAAAATTTTTCCGACGGTGTGGTTGCCCCGGCATTCTGGTATCTCGTTGCCGGACTGCCCGGGTTGATTATCTACAAGATGATCAATACCGCTGATTCCATGATTGGTCACAAAACCAGCCGCCACCTTGATTTTGGCAGAGCCACAGCTAGATTGGATGATTTTGTCAATCTCCTCCCCTCCCGAATTACAGCATTGCTGTGTGTATTGGCCTTCGCTTTTCATCATGGTATCAGGGCTGCAAGAAATGCCTGGCGCACCGTTGGCGAAGATGCTGCAAAGCATCGTTCTCCCAATGCCGGATGGCCCGAAGCTGCAATGGCAGGCGGGCTTGACATTGCCCTTTCAGGGCCACGTACCTACGAGGGTAAATCAGATAATGAGCCCTGGATAAATCAAAACGGGTGCCAGCAGATTGATCATAATGATATCAAAATGGCTTTGCGCCTCTATGCAACCGGCGTGCTGATCTTAGCTGTTGTTGTCGGGTTTTATGGAATTGTTATTTAGCGCTTGTGCAAAACGCGTGCAGCATTATCGCGATCCTGCCAGCCCTGACGCACCAGCTCGGGCACAGCATGTTCTTCCACAGGATAGCCCACACATAAGTACCCGACCAGTTCCCAGCTTTCGGGAACATCCAGCACCTTTCGAACATCTTCGGGATCGATGATTGACACCCAGCCCACACCAATGCCGCGAGCGCGCGCTGCCAGCCACAGGGTATGAACCGCCAGCACGGTGGAATATTGCAAGGTTTCCGGCATGGTCTTGCGGCCGAGACCTGAACCGGTTTGCGTTGATGTATCAACAAAAACCGCCAGGTGAACCGGGGCCTGCTTCAGACCGGCTAACTTGAGGGAGGCATAGAGCTTGGCTTTTTCACCACGATAATCCTCAAACGCCTCACGATTACAAGTGGTGAAAATATCGCGGATTTTTTCCCGGCGTTCTTCCTGTTCCACACTGACAAAGCGCCAAGGTTGAGAATTTCCAACTGAAGGCGCTAATGAGGCTGCATCGAGCAATTCGTCAATCAGTTCGTCGGAAACGGGTGTGCTGCGAAAATGCCTGACATCTCGTCGCCACACAAACAGATCATCCAGTTTACCCTGAAAATCATCATCAAAGTCAGGAGAGCCCTGAGCTTCGTTGCTTCCATCATTTTTATCGTGCACAGACATCGCATCACTTTGTTTTATAATCGCCAAGGCTCTTATACCACAGTATCGATACTCTAAAACCGATCAACACGAAAGGGTGATAAATCTATATTCGGTTTTCTGCCTGCAATCAGATCGGTAATCAGTCGACCGGTTTTTGGCCCCATGGTGAGGCCAAGATGCTGGTGGCCGAAAGCGAAATAAACATTATCGAAATTGGGCGAGCGGCCAACCACCGGCAGATTGTCGGGTAAGGTTGGCCGGTGGCCCATCCACATGGTGTATTCTTTTGTCTGCACATCCGGGAACAGGTTTTTAGCGTGTTTGAGCAGGGTTTCGGCGCGGGTATAATCGGGTGGTGCCTCGAGCCCGCCAAATTCTACCAGTCCCGCCAGCCGCAACCCCATGGACATGGGCGTTGCGATAAATTTGCCGAATGTGGCCATCACCGGCGCGGTGGGCATGATGCCGGGGTCGGTTAAGGTAATGTGATACCCACGCTCGGCTTCCAGCGGCACTACGCTTCCGAGCTTTTTAGCGAGCTTTGCCGACCACGCCCCGGCAGCTATAACCACCTGGGTAAACTCCAGTTTATCACCGCTGAGAACCAGACGGCGCGGTCTGCCGTCGACAATTTCGATGTCTTTGACTTCGGCCTTGATGATTTTGCCGCCAGTGGCCTCAAATCCTTGCGCCAGCGCTTTCACCACCAGTGCCGGATCGAGCACATAACCGTAATCCTCCATCAATACGCCAAAAGAAAATTCCCTCGATAATGTCGCATCATATTCAGCCAGCGCTTTTGCGTGTAGTATGGTCGTGCGGGCGTTATGTCTGCGGCGGATTTTCCAGCCAAACTCATCATCATTATAGGCGGCTTCATCGCGATAAAGATTGAGCGTTGGGACGGATTTTATCAGTTTTTCAGCCGCTGTACCTTTGGCCAGATCACTGTGTTGTTCAACCGTATCAAGCGCCAACAAGGCAAGGGCATCCGAAATGTAATCAACCCTGTCAGGCGAAGCATTGCGCAAAAACTGCCAGAACCACGGCAACATGCGCGCAGCATAAGGCCAGCGCAACGACAAAGGCCCCATAGGGTCGAGCAGCATTTTGGGTATTTTGGCAACAATCCCCGGCGTTGCCGCCGGTACAATACCGTGCGAGGCCAACACACCGGCATTGCCAAAAGACGTAGCCTCACCGGGGTCGAGGCGATCAACCAGAGTTACGCTAAACCCGGCGCGTTGCAGATGAAGAGCACAGGATACACCGACAATTCCGGCTCCAATGACTGCAACGCTACCTGATTTGTCCACCGGACTTTAAGTCAATGACTCGGTCAAAATATCGATCATACTGTCAATATTTTCCCGCGTGGCAATAAACGGCGGTGCGAGAATGCCGGTATCTCCGGTGAATTTCACATGCAGTCCATTCCAGAACAGTTGTTTCTGCAAGGCTGTGCCAAATGCGCCAGGTGCGCCTTCAGGTTTAAGATCAATGCCAGCCATCAGGCCATAGCCCCTGATGCCCACCACTTTGTCGAGGCTTTCAAGTTCAAACATCTTGTCGAGGAAATATTCGGAAAGCTCAGCTGCCTTATCAAACAATCCTTCGTTTTTGTAGATATCCAGAGTAGCTATACCGGCGGCACAGGCTGCGGGATGGCCTGAATATGTGTAGCCATGGAAAAACTCAATGGCACTTTGGGGCGAAGCCTCCGTCACGGTTTCATAGACCATGTCCTTGACCCCTACAGCCCCCATGGGCTGGCAGCCGTTGGTCAGCGCTTTGGCCATGGTCATGATATCGGGGATAACACCAAAGGCATCAGCGGCAAAAGGCGTGCCGAGGCGGCCGAAGCCGGTGATAACTTCATCAAACACCAGAAGAATACCGTGGGTATCGCAAATTTCGCGCAAACGTTCGAGATAGCCTTTTGGCGGCACCAGACATCCGGTGGACCCGGCAATAGGCTCAACAAAACACGCAGCTATTGTGCTGCCACCGTAGGTCTGGGCAAACCGCTCTAAATCATCAGCAAGTTCCACGCCTTTTTCAGGCTGCCCGCGCAAGTAGGGCTCATCGCCGCTCATAGTATGGCGCAGGCACACAACATTGGGCATCACACTGGTAAAGGTTTCACGGTTTTTCACCATGCCGGCGAGCGAGACACCGCCAATATTGACGCCATGATAGGCGCGATCACGCGAGACAAAGCGGGTGCGTTGTCCTTCGCCACGGGCACGATGATAGGCCATGACGATTTTCAGGGCGGTGTCAATCGATTCCGAGCCTGAATTTGTGAAAAACACATGGTTGATATCTTCAGGCGTGATAGCAGCGATCTTGCGGGCCAGTTCAAACGATCCCGGGTGGGCTGTCTGAAAGGGTGCGGCATAATCATTGCTGAGCAATTGAGCATGCACCGCATCGGCAATTTCCGCGCGACCATGGCCGGCGGGCACACAAAACAGACCCGATGACCCGTCCAGTAATTGACCGCCGCGATGATCCCAAAGATGAACGCCTGAGCTTTTCACCACCAGGCGGGGGTCTTTTTTAAATTCACGATTTGCCGTAAACGGCATCCAGTGTTCTTCCAGCGAATTGGGAAATGACAGATCGTCCATCAAAATCTCTCCTTCTTGAGGAACAGCGCAAATATTGTAGCACTTTACCATAAATCAAACTTGACCCTAGTGTTTTTCCGGTCGCATAGTAGGG
>CAZVAZ010000056.1:6354-11366 GCA_964625235.1 uncultured Hyphomicrobiales bacterium | reverse complement strand
TCATCTGAAGTGAGGCCGATTGTCGAAAGTGCTGTTGGTGAAGCGTTGAGCCAGTGGTTTGAAGAACACCCCACCGAAGCCAAATCAATTGTCATGAAAATTGTCGAAGCAGCCTCTGCACGTGAAGCTGCGCGCAAGGCGCGAGATTTGACCCGGCGCAAAGGTGCGCTCGACATATCGAGCCTGCCGGGAAAACTTGCCGATTGCCAGGAGCGTGATCCGGCCAAGTCAGAATTGTTTATTGTCGAAGGAGACAGTGCCGGTGGCTCAGCCAAACAGGCACGAAATCGTAGAAACCAGGCGGTTTTGCCCCTGCGCGGCAAAATTCTCAATGTGGAACGCGCGCGTTTTGACAAAATGCTGTCCTCAACTGAAATCGGCACTTTGATCACCGCTTTGGGTGCGGGTATTGGCCGTGACGATTTTAATATTGAGAAATTGCGCTATCACAAGATCATCATCATGACCGATGCGGATGTGGATGGTGCGCATATCAGAACCCTGCTTTTGACCTTTTTCTTTCGCCAGATGCCGGAGATTATAGAGCGCGGACACCTCTATATTGCCCAGCCACCGCTGTATAAGGTAAAGCGCGGGCAATCAGGGCAATATCTCAAAGATGAAGATGCGCTGGAAAACTACCTGATTGATGCAGGTCTCGAAGATGCGGTTTTAACGCTCGGCTCAGGCGAAGAACGTGCCGGAGCTGATTTGCGTGAAATCGTTGTTGATGCGATTAAAATACGTTCCGCCCTTGATGCCCTGCACTCGCGCTATGCGAAATTTGTGGTTGAGCAGGTGGCCATTTCCGGTGCCCTCAATCCTGAACATCTGCAGGAGACAGGCAATGCCAATGAGGCCGCCAATTATATTGCGCGCCGTCTCGATCTGTTGAGTGACGAACTGGAACGCGAGTGGCACGGATCTGTCACTGATGATGGCGGCCTCACGTTTACCCGTGAATTGCGCGGGGTAACCGAGGTGCATTTAATCGACACCGCCCTGATTGGCTCAGCCGATGCGCGACGTCTTGATCAAAAAGCCGAGCACCTGCAATCGATTTATGGCCAGCCGGCAACCTTAAGACGCAAAGATGTGGTGATAGAAATCCATTCGCCAACAGATCTGCTTGAGGCGGTGCTGTCGGTCGGGCAAAAGGGCTTAAGCCTTCAACGCTACAAAGGTCTGGGAGAAATGAACCCCGACCAGCTGTGGGAAACCACGCTGGATGAGAGCATCAGAACCCTGCTTCAGGTTCATGTACGCGAACTTGATGAGGCCGACGACATGTTTGCCAAGCTGATGGGAGACGTTGTTGAACACCGCCGGGAATTTATTCAGGAAAATGCCCTGGCTGTTGCCAATCTCGATGTTTAAGAGATGCTCTTAGTAGTGACGCATGTCGAAGACATGCTTCCAGCATGAGGCTGCAGGCCCCTCTTGGGACTTGGGGGCCTTAGTCCAATGCTGCTCTTAAGAACGCTCAAGCGGCCGCTAAGGCTGCAGGCCCCTTGGGCCTTAGTCCAACGCTGCGCTCGTCCGGGTGCGCCATTGATAATCTGTCGTTGTGGTACCTGGACGAGCGCAGCGTTGAACTAACGAGCAAGCGCGAGTGAAGGTTGCGCCCCGCTTGAGCGCTGCTTAAAAGAACGCTCAAACACTCTAACTCAGACTTCAGCATCCAGTGTGATGTGCTCATCGGGGTCACCGAAGCGGGAGAGGTAGCGGGCGGAAATTCTGGAGTTGGGTAATATTATCAAAATATCGACGGTACCAAACTGCTCGTCAATCACAGCACCCTCACCAATATAAGCCCCGAGGCGAAGATAACCTTTGATCAACGGCGGCATCACCCGCATGGCGGCACGCAGGTCGAGCTGGTTTTCGGCCATGCGGTTCATATTGACATATCTTTCTGGCAAGGCTTTTACCGCCCATTCTTCAGGGGCGGAACATTTATGGTGGAGGAAACTGAGGGGAAGGGCTAATTCTTGCGGATCAACACCGGCAAAACTGGCGCAGCCGAGCATTACATCAAGGCCTCTCAATCGCACATAGCGCCAGATACCATGCCACAATAATTCAAGTGTTGGCTTGGTGCGATATTGTTTCAATACGCACGAGCGGCCAAGCTCAAGGAACTGGTGAGTTCCCCGCTTCGAATTCACCAACGGAGTAATGTCAAACTCGCCCGAGGTATAAAAACCACCGTTTTTTTCTGCAATGTCCTGAGGTAAAAGGCGATAGGTGCCAATAACTGCCGGACCGGTTCCACTGCCGCCGACATCACCGTTTTTGCAACTGTGATCGATAACGATAAGATGCTCACAAATTTCGTCAAAGGCATCTTTATCCAGCTTGGTCTTCAGGGCATCGCTGTCCGGGCGGGCAGACATTTCCTGATAAAAAACCCGGTAACGCAGGGCTTGCGACGAATGGATTTCCTCTGCTGTGGTTACCAGCTTGACTTCCATAGGTCCACGCCGTGCTATGGTGACACTATTTCGGTTTTCCGGCATGGTAGCGGTTGCTCTCATCTCACCTTCTGCATCAATTACTGTCAAACCTTCCAAAAGCAAACAAATGGTCAACAGACCCTAGCGCGATACAATCTAGCGAGCAAGTCTGGCTATATTGTGAGTTAAATTATACTAGGAACTTTGGCGTCAATGCAGAAGGTTTTTCTCAACCACATCAGGGCTTGCCCATTTCTCCAATAGTTCGACAAGCTCGTCTTTATCGATTGGTTTGGCAAGGTAATCATCCATTCCCGCCTGCAGGCAGCGATCACGGTCTTCAGCCATGGCATTGGCGGTAAGGGCTATGATTGGCAGGTGTTTTGATGCGGCATTTGCGGTTGCCAGAAACTTCCTGATCTCCCGGGTTGCCTGCATGCCATCCATTTCGGGCATATGGACATCCATCAAGACCACGTCGAAAGGTGCCACGGCGGCGTCATCTGCCAGAGATGCGGTGATTATTTTTATCGCTTCAAGGCCATTTTCCACATGGACCACATCATGGCCTTCTTTTTTCAGCAGCGAGATGGCCAGAAGAGCATTTATTTCGTTGTCCTCGACCACCAGAATGCGCTGATTGCGGCAATGAGCTGATGATATCGAGGACACAGCGGCGTCATCGCCTTGCTGGCGGTCGGGCTGCAGCGACGGCAGGGCTATTTCAGATTTGATGCGACTGACCAGAGAAGCGCGCCGGATTGGTTTGACAAGATATGTGTCAAAGCCACCACGGGTGCTGTTGGACAATTCGCGGCGTTCTTCTGGTGATATCAGCAGGATACATCTTGGCCGCGATACAGCGTTGGTATCTGAGGTTATCTGGCCAAGTGCGCGGGCGGGATCGGCCTGTTCATCCTGGTTTGATTTATCGTACATCAGGGTTGTAAACGGTCTGGAAGAAGCGCGCTGTTGCAGGGCCTGTCTGGCCTCCTGGGCGCTGGTGACAATTGTTACGTCAGCACCAAAGCTTTCAATATACATTTCAAGAACGGAACTGTTGATCATTGAGTTGGTGAGCAAAAGCACGGAAAATTCCGCCAGGGCATCGCCGTCCAAAATCTCATCGGGGTTTGTTGATGTGCTTGTTTCATAAGGCAGCCAGAAGGTAAATGTTGAGCCTTGCCCAATTTCACTTTTTACCTCAATCGCACCGCCCATGCGCTCAATCAACGATTTGCTGATGGCCAGACCGAGGCCGGTACCGCCGTACTTGCGCGATAATGTTGAATCGGCCTGTTTGAACTGGTCAAAAATTTTCTCGAGAACGTTCTGCTTCATGCCAATGCCGGTATCGCTGATGGACACCTGGATTCTATCGGGAAGACTGCTGGAGATATTTTCCAAAACCGGTGCATCTTGATCGAGTGCGGTCTTGCCTGCAATCATTGTCACTTCAATACGCACACCGCCATGGTCGGTAAACTTGATGGCATTGCCCACCAGATTAAGCAGGATTTGCCGCACCCGATTGTCGTCTCCCATAATCGGCAGACATACGCGCGGGTCAATTCTGGATGCAATCTCAATGCCCTTGGCGTGGGCGCGTGGGGCCAGAAGTTCGGTCACGTTTTCAACCAGATCAGCCAGAATTACCGGTTCAAATTCCAGTTGAAGTTTGCCAGCCTCAATTTTCGACAAATCAAGAATTTCATCAATAAGCGACAATAATGCTTTGCCGGATTTGTCCACCGCACAGGCATAAGAGTATTGCTCCTGTGTGAGTTCGGTGTCGAGCAGCAGGCGCGTCATTCCCAAAACGCCGTTCATGGGCGTGCGAATTTCATGGCTCATGGAGGCCAGAAACATCGATTTTGCCCGATTGGCGGTCTCGGCCTGATCGCGGGTTGAGGCCAGTTCGTTTTCGGCCTCCTTGCGATCGGTAATGTCGCGGCCAACACTTTGCACTTCGTGTATTATGCCGTCTTTTGAGATTATGGCAAAATCTTCCCATGAATACCAGCGCGGACCGTTTGCGGTTTGAATCTGTTGGTCGTATTTTACCCGGTGCGGAGCTTTTAACAGTTTGGATTGTATGTGTTGAGCAGGAATGCCGCTGATCAATGTCGGCCGGAATACAGAACCGGCTGCCAGGCCGGCATCAACGTCAAAGGCTTCCGTGAATGCGCCATTGACAAATGTCAGCAACCCATCGGCATTTTTACGAAAAATAATATCACCCTGACTGTCGACCAGACCGCGATAACGGGTTTCGCTTTCTCTAAGTTCACCATTGATCGAGTTAAGCTCGGCAACGCTGGTCTCCAGCTGCAGAGCCATTGACGATAGGGTTGCTGTTTTACCGCTGAGATCGGCCAGGTTGCGCCGGGCCTCAAGCCAGCCGTAGGCAGAACCCGCCGCAATCAGGATACTGAAAACAGAAATATATTCCAGCCTGAAACCAAGCATTGAGCCGGAGAATATGATATCCAGCAACAACACGATGCCTGCTGCCACAGCTATTACAATCATGGCAGCGGAGGCGGCACGCAATAA
>CAZVAZ010000056.1:0-6344 GCA_964625235.1 uncultured Hyphomicrobiales bacterium | reverse complement strand
TTTTTTGTTCAGATTTTTTAACCTGAGACCGCGCCATACGCATCATGGTCTGAGGCGAGATATGATTATGCTCACCGCGGGCAGGTGATGCCATATCTTTTTTTTGTTCCAGGGTTTCGTCCATTATCATGAGGCTCAATGCGCGTTGTTGTTTTCAATTCGCATCTATTTTGCCGCATTAAGTTTGATAAATGTTTACCAAACCGGCGAGTTGGAACGGTTTTTTTTAACCAATCAGGAGGAAAGGGGTCTATTCGGCCAGGCCGCCCCATAGTTCTTTTACACGGGAAAAAAATCCGGCGGATTCAGGATTGGTTTTTTCATTGGAGATTTCTTCAAATTCCCGCAACAGTTCTTTTTGCCGTTTTGTCAGATTGCGCGGTGTTTCCACTGTGGTTTGAATGTACATATCACCGATCTGTTTCGATCTGAGGATTGTCATTCCCTTGGCCTTGAGACGATACTGGCTGCCGGTCTGTGCGCCTTCGGTAATTTTTACACGCGCCTTGCCACCATCAATGGTCGGGACTTCAATCTGGCCGCCCAGGGCGGCCGTGGACATGGAGATTGGTACGCTGCAGAACAGATCAGCACCGTCGCGCTGAAAGAATTCATGGGGCTGAATATCAAGAAAAATATAGAGATCCCCGCCTGGTCCCCCGCGCATACCGGCTTCACCTTCGCCGGAAATTCGAATGCGGGTACCATCTTCAACGCCGCTGGGAATATTAACCGACAAGGTTCTTTCCTTGTTGGTGCGGCCAGCGCCATTGCACGCAGCACACGGCTCTGTGATGGTTTCACCGCGGCCCTGACAGGTTGGACAGGTGCGCTCAATGGTAAAAAACCCCTGTTGTGCCCGAACCTTGCCGTGACCATTGCACGACTGGCACCGCGATGGCGAGGTGCCGGGCTTGGCGCCTGAGCCCTCGCACTCCTCGCAACCGATACTTGTGGGAACGCGCACTTCAACGGTATCTCCGCCAAAGGCAGCCTCCAGGCTGATTTCGAGATTATAGCGCAGGTCATTGCCGCGTTCGCGGCCAAAGCCGCCGCGGCTGCGCTGCCCACCGGTGAATTCGCCGAACAGATCGTCAAAAATATCCGACATGGATGAGCCAAAATCCTGCCCGAAACCGCGGCCTGTACCCATGCTGCCATCAAAAGCTGCGTGACCATATTGATCATAAGCCGCCCGGGTTTGTGCGTTTTTTAGTGCTTCATAAGCTTCGTTTATCTGTTTGAATTTATGTTCGGCACCGTCATCCCCGCTGTTGCGATCAGGATGATATTGTTTGGCAAGGTTGCGAAAGGCCTGTTTTAGCGCTTTGTCATCAGCATCGCGGGAAACACCTAAAACGTCGTAAAAGTCCTGTTTTGCCATTGTAGATCTTCTGTACTGTCTTTTATGCACCTAACCCGGTGCTGTTTGCAGCACCGGGTACAGGCCTTATTATCTAATGACCGCTTAACCAAAGCAAGCTGGCCCGGTCAAGCGTAAATCTTTAAGAAGATTTTTTGTCGTCGTCGTCAACTTCCTCGAAATCAGCATCAACAACATTATCATCTTCGGAGGGAGCTGCAGCCTCGCCATCTTCACTATCGCTGTTTGCTGCTGCTTCTTCCTGTTGGGCTTTATAAAGAGCTTCACCGAGTTTCATTGCCACTTCAGAAAGTGCTTCGGTTTTGGATTTGATGGCGTCAATATCATCACCTTCTAAAGCAGTCTGGAGCGAGGCAATTTCACTTTCAATCGTGCTGATGTCAGCTTCGGCTGCTTTATCACCCAATTCCTTGATGGTTTTCTCAGTTGAATGTATCAAGGCTTCGCCCTGGTTTTTGGCTTCGACCATTTCACGTCGCACCTTGTCGTCTTCGGCATGGCTTTCAGCTTCCTTGACCATTTTTTCAATATCATCATCGCTGAGACCGCCTGAGGCCTGAATGCGAATGGTCTGTTCCTTGCCGGTTGCCTTGTCAGAGGCACCAACATTGACAATACCATTGGCGTCAATATCAAACGATACTTCAATTTGCGGCATGCCGCGCGGTGCGGGCGGGAAACCGGTGAGATCAAACTGGCCCAGCAGTTTGTTATCAGCCGCCATTTCACGCTCACCCTGGAAAACCCGGATGGTAACCGCGTTCTGATTGTCTTCGGCGGTTGAGAATATCTGTGATTTCTTGGTTGGGATTGTGGTGTTGCGCTCGATAAGCCTTGAGAACACACCGCCAAGAGTTTCAATGCCCAAAGACAGCGGTGTTACATCAAGCAACAAAACGTCTTTAACATCACCCTGCAACACACCGGCCTGGATAGCGGCACCCATAGCCACCACTTCGTCGGGGTTAACGCTCATATTGGGCTCTTTGCCGAAGAAGTTTTGTACCACTTCGCGAATTTTCGGCATGCGGGTCATGCCGCCAACCAGAACCACCTCGTCGATTTCGCCGGCGTTAAGGCCAGCATCTTTCAGGGCGGATTTGCACGGCTTGATGGTGCGCTCAATCAGGTCGCCAACCAGGCTTTCAAGCTTGGCGCGGGTGAGCTTCATGGTTAAATGCTTAGGCCCGGAGCTGTCAGCGGTGATAAACGGCAGGTTGACTTCTGTCTGCTGGGCTGATGACAGTTCAATCTTGGATTTTTCAGCTGCTTCTTTCAACCGTTGTAGGGCCAGTTTATCGCCACGCAGGTCAATGCCGCTTTCCTTTTTGAACTCGTCTGCGAAATATTCGACCAGCAACATGTCAAAATCTTCACCACCTAAAAATGTATCACCATTGGTGGATTTAACTTCAAAGACGCCATCGCCAATTTCAAGAATTGACACATCGAACGTGCCACCGCCAAGATCGAATACGGCAATGGTTGAGCCGTCTTTTTTGTCGAGCCCGTAGGCTAATGCAGCGGCTGTTGGTTCATTGATGATGCGCAGGACTTCAAGACCGGCAATTTTACCGGCGTCTTTGGTGGCCTGGCGCTGGGCATCGTTGAAGTAGGCCGGAACCGTGATAACGGCCTGGGTAACGTCGCTGCCGATAAAGGCTTCAGCGGTTTCTTTCATTTTCTGCAGGATGAAACCGGACACTTGCGAGGGAGAATATTTTTCGCCATGAGCCTCAACCCAGGCGGCACCGCCATCTGCCTTGATAATCTTAAAAGGCACCATTTTGATGTCTTTTTTAGTGGCAGGGTCATCAAACGTGCGCCCAATCAACCGTTTGATTGCAAACAGGGTGTTTTCAGGGTTGGTGACAGCCTGACGTTTTGCCGATTGTCCAACCAGCCGTTCGCCATCTTCTGTGAAAGCAACAATAGAAGGTGTGGTGCGTGCACCTTCTGAATTTTCAATAACTTTTGGCTTTGAGCCATCCATAACCGCGACACACGAGTTGGTGGTGCCGAGGTCAATTCCAATTACTTTAGACATACGTTTACCTTTAATCATAGGGCCGACAGGCTTAAGCCTTTAGTCAAGCACTTAACAGTATCCACTGGGTTTTTCCGTGGGATACAGCCTGTCTCCACGAATCAATAGTCGAAATCCGATATTCACAGCCTATATAGGCAAGCTGGCCTGCGTTCGCAAGCATGCTACGATAAAAATGTCACATGATTTTGATTCAACCCTCATATGAGTGAAAAATGAACATACATGGCTTCCATATTCACCCGGACCATCTCGATAGGAACGCTCAGGAAGAGTTGGTCGAGTCTTTGCGAAAAATCGTTCAAAAAGCCCCGTTTTTTCGTCCGGAAATGCCGCGCACCGGCAAACCGTTCTCGGTTGAAATGACCTCGGCCGGGCCGCTGGGCTGGGTTTCTGACAAACGTAACGGTTATCGCTATCAAAATACGCATCCGGTAACAGGAAACCCGTGGCCTGCCATGCCGGAGGGACTTTTGTCATTGTGGCATGTCCTGACAGGTTATGACAAACCACCGGAATGTTGCCTGATTAATCTATATCGCGGTGAAAAGCCCAAAATGGGGCTGCATCGCGATCAAGATGAACATGATCTGGACGCACCCGTCGTATCAATCTCGTTGGGTGATACCGCCGTATTTCGCATGGGAGGCCTAAACAGAGGTGATCCAACCTGCTCGATAAAGCTCACCTCGGGCGATATCGTCACTTTTGGCGATGACGCCCGGCTCAACTATCACGGCATCGACCGCATTATCGCCAATTCATCGACCCTGTTGCGTGAAGGCGGAAGAATAAACCTCACTTTGCGGCGGGTAAATCTGTAACCTTGTCTTTCAAGCGCTGCGGTCGAAATTTTTTCCCATGTCGGCGGGATCGCCCGGTTCTTTGGGGGGTTCGGGCCGTGTTTCCACTTCAGGTTTATCAGCTGCTATCGGCTTTGGAGCTTTGGGGCCGCCTTTGGAAACGCCTACCATGGCCGGGCGCAATACGCGCTCACCAATGACGTAGCCTGACTGGACAACTTCTGTCACTGTTCCTGCTGGCAATTCCGCATCCTCAACCTCAAAAATTGCCTGATGGAGATTGGGGTCAAACTTTGCGCCTTTGGGATCATCAATCCTGACCCCGTGGCGCGATAATACATTGACCATTTCGCGCTCGGTCATCTCGACACCCTCTAGAAGGCTTTTAAGGGTTTCGTCGGCGGTTTCGCGCGCGTCCGCCGGTATCGCCTGCAAGGCACGGGTAAGGCTGTCGCCGATGGTCAGGACATCGCGGGCAAAATTCGAGATAGCGTATTTGGCCGAATCCTGTTTTTCACGCTCGGTGCGGCGGCGCAGGTTTTCCATGTCAGCGGCCAGCAGCAGCAGGCGGTTTTTCAGATCCTGATTTTCCTCGCCCAGAGCCAGAAACTCATCGGCCTGATCATACAGACTTTTTTCCGACTGGCCGGCTTTCGCCTGCGCATCAAACCGGGCTTCGGCGTCACGGCTGGGAGCATCAGCTGTTTCGGAATGCTGGTTTTCGTCTTTTTTGTCTTCACTCATCATCTGATTGGGCTCAACCTGGCAGCTTGATTAATAATATAGTCCTGGATATCTGGTCTTGAGTGTCAAAATTCAAGTCAAAATACGTCCAACAACCTGTGCTGTATAATCGACCATGGGAATAATGCGAGCATAATTTAGCCTTGTCGGGCCGATTACCCCTAAAACACCGATAATATTCTGCGATTTATCGCGATAGGGCGATACCACCAGCGAGGAGCCGGACAGGGAAAACAGATTATTCTCCGAACCAATGAATATGCGCACGCCATCACCACTTTCCGCCAACCCCAAAAGCTGGATCAGGTCTTTCTTTTTTTCAAAATCGTCAAAAAGCACCCTGATGCGTTCAAGGTCTTCCATGGCGGCATCGTCTTCGAGCAGGTTGGAGCGTCCACGCACAATCAGTGTCTTGTTGTCCGTGTCGCTTTGTCCGCTCCAGGTAGCAAGGCCCGCTTCGACCACCCGGGTGGTAAGGTCGTCGAGAATATTTTTCTGGGTTTCGAGTTCCCTTTGAACGGCTGTGGTCAGTTGGGTTATGTTTTTACCGGTAATGCGCGCATTGATGTAATTGGCAGCCTCAACGAACGATGACGGCGGCATGCCTGCGGGTACTTTGATAATACGATTTTCAACACTGCCATCATCACCCACCAAAATGACCATGGCCCTTTGCGGGTCAAGCGGTACAAACTCAAGGTGTTTGAGCCGTACATTGGATTTTGAGGTTAAAACCACACCGGCACAATGGCTTAAGCCCGACAGAAGAGAGCCTGCGTCAGTGAGAACGTCCTCGATATTGCGATCAACGTTGGAAGCGGCAATCTGGGCTTCAATCTGGTTGCGGTCTTCAGAGGTCAGATCACCAATCTGCAGCAGGCCATCAACAAACATGCGCAATCCCAGCTCGGTTGGCAGGCGTCCAGCAGAAATATGGGGCGCGAAAATAAGCCCGGCAGTTTCGAGATCACTCATGACATTGCGAACGGAGGCCGGAGACAAAGACAAAGGCATGGCCTGGCTCAGATATCGCGAGCCCACCGGTTCACCGGTCTCCAGGTAGTTCTCTACCAGTTGTTTAAAAATTTCCCGCGTACGCTGGTCAAGCTGGGCCAGTCCGGAAAGTTGATTGTTCATTTTGTTCCTGTTCAAATGTCCAGCATTTAAATTATCGCTGCCGGTGACACGCGTCAAATCGGTTGTTGTTTCTCTTTGCTCCTGATGTATAAGCACTGTAGAAATTTGTCATCAAATTTACACAAAAACAGCAAAGAAGGGCTTACGCAGATGCGGCCATCAAACCGGCAGGTTGACGAAATCAGATCAATATCACTGGAACGCGGATTTTCAAAACACGCGGAAGGCT
>CAZVAZ010000055.1:0-11689 GCA_964625235.1 uncultured Hyphomicrobiales bacterium | reverse complement strand
TTGAGTTCTGCACCATAGGTGCTCAAATTGGGTGAGGCAAACAGGATACCGATGTTGGCTAGGGGGCCGCCAACAACTGCTTCACGACCGGCCTGGGTGAAATTACCTATGCCGATAAATGAGTTGAAATAGAGGATGTCGTTGGATCCCTGCACTGTTTTCGACAGCTCCATGGATAGCAACGTACCATTGCCGATAACATTACCAGCGATTTGATCTTCCAAAGCAAAAGAGCTGTTGATGCGGAAAGCCGTGCTCAAGTTACCCAAAGAGCGAATGCGTTGAATGGCAGATGCACCGACGTAAAATCCGTCAGCGCCGCGCGAATCTGCAATGTAAATTAAATCGAGATTATAGGTGCTGACGTGAGTGTCGGCGGCTATGAACAGGCCGAACAGGTTTTCGTTTGAATCACGCGGGCCATCATTTCTGTCGATACGGTTCCAGCCCCACATGGCTGAGACCCGGAAATTTGACGTGCCCGGAAACACGATATTGTTGCGGACGATACCAAAGGCATCAATGGTATCATTGATCAACATGCCTTCCTGGAAGGTGATAGATTGGCGGCCTATGGTAAAGCCGTAATCAATCGGCTTGATGCCGGCGTTATCGAGATTAGGCACAAGACTGCCAAAATCACCTTCAAAAAACAGGGTTTCAACCCTGACGGTGAGATTGTTGTTGAAACCCTCTTCGCTGCCTTTAAACGTATAACGGCTGAATTTGCGCGGGTTATTTCTGTCTAAAGTGCGCAATCCCAGAAGGATTTTTTCCGTACCCGTCAGCTGTAAATTGACAAACACATCGAGCCGATTGGACCATTCCGATTCCCTTTGACTTGCCGGTGACCCGTTGTTGAATGTCTGCAAGGCGGTGCGGAGAATAAAATAAGACCAAAGCCTGGGCTGCCAGACGGCACCAATAATGGGTACTTCAAAACCAGGACTCAGATTGCCGACGCCGAGAAAAGCGTCGCCTTCTTCAATGGCGAGTTTTGGCCGGGGAACAAGGCCACCATTTGCAACGGTTTTCAAAGGGACATAAAAATCATTTAAGGTCTTTAGTCCCTTTGCCTGACCGATAGGCCAAAAGGATGAGTATGATTTAGCATCGGACTTCTTTGCCGGGGCGGAAACCGCAGGAGACAATCCCAGAACAGACAACAGCACGATGGCCATTGAGAGTACACCTGGTTTGGAATTCCTTCTTTTTTTGCCTCGCATCCAAAACATCACTTACGAGTCTCCCTATATTTTTTTATTTCTCTAGCTACCTTATGTGACGAAAAGCGTGACCCCTTCGTCTGGCTGATTATTTCCCGCCAGTTGTTTTACCACTAACGTTCGTCGGCGAAAGATTGATCAAAAACACTCGCTGGGGCGGCATTATTAATACTACCGTTGATACCAGCTGCCAAACCCGCCGGAGTTACCCTGGTATCAAACTTGATTTTCCTGGTCCACAATACCTGGGCTCCTGCAACAACTGCATCGCCCACCTGTTTTGGCGTCATGTTATAATCAAAACCAACACTTTGCATGGCTATCACCAGATTCACCGGCACCGGTTGTGATATCAATTTAATGGTTGCACGATAGGGGCCGTTACCGGTGAGTTCGCGTTGATTGACTCTATAGGTAGACCAACGTTCACCCAGAGGTTCGATACCTTTTTTGTGATTTCGTTCCGTTGCCGGCTCACCGGTGAAAACCAGTGAAACAGTTGAGGGCACAACCCTTGGCAGAGCCGTTACCGGGAAGGGAATGGGTATGATATGCTCTATCTCGCCGCCACGAGCATTCTGGGTAACAAAAAGAGACTGCAGGCTGAAAAGTTGCTGATCCAGAGGAAGTTTACCTGCGGCAACGTAGAATGAATGACCATCCTTGAGATCACCGTTGGGATCACGGTCGCCAGAGCGCATGACAACCTTACCCGTGCGGTCCCTAACTGTAACGTCAAGCCAGACAAGTCTCTCGCCCGTGAAGCCGGTGGGTACATTATGTCCATCTGTACCATTTTTCACCTGAACCCGGAACTCTATGCCGCCGGTATCAGATCTTTCAGTAACGACTTCTCCAAGAATATAGCCGATGCGCAGAACTTCCAGGCGTTTTATGCGGGCAAACTCCAGCGACTCAAGCTGTTTATCGATGATTTCGCGACCATCATATCGATCATCAATTGATTCCCAGGCTTTGGGAAATTTGAAGTTTTCCGATAAATTGTCTTCAAACTTGTCGGTACCCCAACCGGCATCAACATTGAATTTCAACCATTCGCGCAGGGTTTTGAATTCGGCCGCTTCCACATTATGCGGGAAAATACCAGGATGGATGATGGAATAATCCGGGCCCGAGAACAGATGGTTGGCGAGCTTGCGGTTTTTGGTGGGAGCGTCACCGACAATAGCGGCTGGACCATATTCATATCCTGATTCCTTGCCCTGGATTTTGCCCATATGACAGTCCTGGCACGTAACACCGCGGGCAGCTGAAGGCGAGGTGCGATACTCACTGAAGGCTTCTTCGAGCCGGAAGCCGTTGAACAAGGTCACATCATGGCAGGTGCCGCAAAAAATCGGATCGGAAAGCGTTGAGAACAGTTTGGCCTCATCATGAACCTGCCGGCCTTTTTCCTTGGGGTCCGTTACCATCCGAAATTCTTCCGGTTTGGATAGCGTCCGAAGCATTTCATGGTTGCCCTTGGGACCAAAAACCACGGAAGTAAGCGGGCCTTCAATCAAGGCTACCCGACCACTGGCCTTGTTATAATTTTTGTTAATACGGTGACACACCACGCAGGTTATGCCTTCACGCGAGGTCGGGTTACGGTCAAGGTTTGACTCGGAAGGTGATTCCCCAAGATTGGCACCAACGGGGCTATGGCAGCGAAAGCAGAAATCACCGTTTGAGCCGCTGGCCAATTCATTGATTTTGTTATTCAAAGAAAGGTAAACCGGACTCAATTGAGCATAAGCATGCTGTGAAACCGCCCACTCTTTATACTGTTTGGGGTGACAAGCAGCACAGGTGTTGGCTGAAGGATAGCGATTTTCGACATAAAGCTGGAGATGTTCGGAATCTGCGTTATCGACCACTTTCCTTTTCTTGGTCCTAGGCACAGGTTCAGAAGCAGCCTTTTTGGTTTCTCCTTCGCTTTCATCCAAAAGGAGTTCGTCGCCACCTTCATTTTCACCGTCAGCTTCAAGCAGGAGTTCGTCACTTTCTTTGGCTTCGAGCAGTTCGTTGGCTTCTTCCTCTTTGCTCTCAGGCGTGGATGTCTGGGCAAGAAGGGTTTTGCCATTCTTCAAATTGTTAAAGTTGATGTTGTTGTTTTTTACTATCCCCGGCATCAAGGCACCGTGAGACTCGGGCAGGCCGCGCTGTTCCAGAAAAATCCGCAATCGATTTTGTTCTTCGGGAGTGTTTTGGATAAAACGGCTTTGGCCGGCTTTGAAAAAGCTGTTGCTGCCGACATCGGACGAATCTTTGGACGCCAAAGTTGGTGATAGTGACAAGACTGTCAGTGTCAAAGCCAACACAACACCTGCTACCAGGCCAGACCGTAAAAATATACTGAAATTACCCATTCTACCAAACCACCCCTGAACTCAACTCTGCCCCATCACAGCCCCGTACAGACTACTCGGGAGTTTTTTTATTAACTTATGTTAATCCAATCTTAAGGTTTTATCAAGCGCTCTGTATTGCAAGGTCTGTGCACGAACAAATTTTTTGATTCGCTTCTGAATTTTTTACGGGGTTCTTATTGATAAGTCGGAGGTGTGCTGATTTCAGCCTGTGCATAAAGTGGTTTTTTACCTAGAAGTGCCTCTAGAGCAATTTGAATACTTCTGTTGCCTGACTGTGGCCTTTGAGTTTGAACTCACCGGCTGAAACAAACTGAAATTCACCGTTGAGCATTTGCATGGTATTCCGGCTGATCAGAATTGAAACCTCCGTATCAGGAGGATAGACCTCCTTGCCAAGCTGTTCCAGTCGTTGTCCTGTATTTACGGTGTCACCGATTATTGTGTAATTCAAGCGACCGGGGGAGCCTATGTTGCCGGCAATTGCCGGGCCGGTGTGAATACCAATACGAATGTGAATAGGAGCTTTGCCATTTAATCGGCGTTTGGCATTGTCTTGATGAATTTTTGCGCGAATGGTCAGGGCGGCACGGCAGGCGCGTTGGGCACTATCAGTTTGAATATCAGGCGCCCCCAGAATGTTATGATCAATCGCCAATGAACTTGTCGACAATGCCGTCTTCGGCCTCAATGCAGCCCGCCAGCAAGGTGAAATGCTGGTTGACGTAAGAGGCTACTTCGTGCGCGGTCATGTTTTCTGAAGCGGAAGAAAAATCAACTATATCCGTGAACATCACCGTGATGTCATGCGCGTTCGAGATGTCACCGCCGACACGGATATTGTGTTTGATCAGGCGTTCGACGATTTTTTTGGGCACATAAAGCTTAAACCAGTGCAGCGCCTGCAACATGGCATTAAAAGCTTTTGACTGGTCATTGAGTTCGCGAAAGACGCTGCCGGGCAAAAAACCGATTTTGGCAACTTCAAGATCGCGAACACGTTTTGACACTGCCGACGGTCACCAGCATTAACAGGCCAATGGAAATGACAAGGGCATACTAATTGGTATGCGACCGTGCCAGCGCGCAGACGAGTGGTGGCGATTGATGGTTTTGTCCCTCATTGCAGGCTATGCTTTGGTTCGGGTGCAGACAAAACCAGTCAGCAAAATTTTTTGGGAGTTGTAATTCTTAAGAACCGCAAGGCCAATGGGCAGGGCGTTTAAGGGTTGGAGGTAAAATAGTGGCTTCGTCTCCGCAGGCCATGTCCAGCTGTTCCTGTTTCAGGCCGGTGACGAGGCTGAGATCGGTGCCGGACAGTTTGGTTTTAAACATGAAGGCGCTGCTGAAATTGACGCCCTTAAGCCTGGTTTTGCCAAAACTTGCCCGCGAGATATTGGATTTACTCAAATCAACATTTGCCATATTCGCACCATCAAAAATTGCTCGGAGAAAATCTCCCTTGGCCATATTTACCCCTTGCAGATTGGATTGTTTGAATGTGCTGCGCGAAAATTCAGATTTGAACAGGGTGGCGCCGGCAAGATTGGCTTTTTCAAAATTGACTTTGGTGCCATAGGCGCGCTTGAGGTTGGCATTGGTGAGGTTGGCATTTTTGAAACTGACCCGGTAAACCTCGGCATTTTCGAAGTTGGTGTCAGTCAGTTTGGCATTGGTAAAACTGGTGCCTGAAAGCCTGGCGTCCTCAAAAACCGACTTGGTCATATCCATGCCTTTGAGGATCAGGCGTTCCTTGTAACATTTTGTCCAGTTGATATTGGCACCGGGATTTATGTTGCATTTTGCCATCGCCGGGGTGGGCATGAAACCGATCAAAACAAGCAGCAAAATCAGGAATTTCGGGCTTAGCGGGTTCATTGTGAATTGCTCCTTGATCTTTAGACCTTGTAGTCAATATGGACTTAAAACCTGAATATACAATGTATGTCATTTCACAAATTCGAGTAAAGAGACTAAAATTCAGACCTGCCGTTCGCGGTAAAATGTAAACATGCCGGTTGCAACGATGATGGCTGTGCCAAATAATGTCCAGACATCGGGAATGTCGCCAAAAACAAAATAACCCAGAACGATGGCCCAGATCAGTACCGTGTATCTGAACGGAGAAACAAAACCGATGTCGCCTGCGCGCATGGCTTTGACGGAAAACTGGTAGGCAACAATAATAAAAACCGCCGCAACAAACAGCAAAAACAACCCACTGAATTCTATCGGTTTCCACTCCTGAACCGGAGATAAAACAGCGCCGGTTGTCATGACCATGAATGAGGCCAGGAATGTCACCAGAACCGATGGTATGCCGGGCGATAACTGCCGGGTGGCGAGATCGCGCAAGGTTACAAACAGGACGGCGGCGATGGCTGAAACCGAAAAGACGTTAAATCCTTCGGCACCCGGGCGCACAATTATGACAACGCCTAGAAAACCAATAATTATAGCCAGATAACGTCGCCACCCCACAGCTTCACGCAAAAACAAGGCCGCCGCCAGTGTGACCACCAGGGGCAGGGCCTGTAATATTGCCGTGGCGTTGGCCAGAGGCATATTGAAGAGCGCATTGAGAAAGGTTAAAGTAGCCCCGACTTCAGCGATAACTCGAATAATGAGAATGCGCCGGTCCTGCCGCGAGATGGTGTACGAAAAAGCATTTTGATACCAGGCCATCAAGCCAATCATTAAAGTGGCGGCAATCCCACGCAAAAACATCGCCTGAAACAGGGAAAACTGACCAGAGGCCAGTTTCATCACTGTGTCATTCAGCACAAAAAACGCCATGCAAACGGCCATAAAGGCCGCGCCGCGAGCATTGTCAGAGCTGAAATTCATTTTTCACGCCGATTATCATGCCTGATCCAAAGATGATGGTGGTATGGGTATTTCATGGTATGGTGTCGTTGAAGAATAGACTGGCACTTCTTATATTTGTCAATCGAACATAGAAATATCGCAATCCGAAGATTATATCCCGGTATGTTTTCACCTGAAAAGATGTTGTTTGCCATGAAGTGTTCAAAAACGCCCCTGATTATCATGCTATTGGCATTTGTAGCCGTTGGCTCCGGGTGGGCAACATCAGCATTCGCCCAAAGCACAAGCGGTGCCAAGGCAACTACCGGGGAGGCTGCCAAGAAACCCAAAAAGAAATCATCTCTGGTGAGCGTTGATGCGGTGCGACTGGAGCCTTTGTCACAGACCATTGCCATTATCGGCAGGTTGGTGGCGCGCCAGGCCGGCCGGGTTGCAGCTCAGGTTGCCGGGGCTGTTGTTGACATGAAAGTCGAGGTCGGCGACCGGGTTGAAAAAGGTCAGGTACTGGCCGTTCTCGGCACGGCCTCGCTGGCGGCGCAATTGAGTGTGGTGGAAGGCGAGCTTTTACAGGCCCGCGCGCAACTTGAGTTTGACAGATCTGATTTGCGCCTGGCCGAGCTGGGACTGAAACGGCAGGAAGATCTGAAGCAATCCGGGGCCTTTTCCAAGGCACAATTTGAAGACTCGGTGCAAATAGTAGCCCGCGCCAACGCCAGTGTGGCGCGGCGCGAGGCGGTGGTTTTAACCAGACAGGCGTCCTTGCGGGTGAGCCAGATTAATCTTGCCAAAGCATCGATCACGGCACCTTATGATGGTGTTGTGACGCGAAGAATGGCGGAAACGGGATCTTATGTGCGCATCGGCGATCCCCTGGTTTATCTGATTTCGGACGGCACACTGGAAATTGAGGTGGATGTGCCCTCGACGCGCGTGGTTGGCCTCAGGCCGGGAATAAAAGTTGCGTTTGAACTCGACAGCGGTCAGGGTTTTGAAGCAAAGGTGCGCGCTGTTCTGCCTTCCGAAAACCCCTTGACCCGCACCCGTATGGTGCGGTTTGAGCCGGATTTTTCACGCAATCGTGAACGTTTGGCCGATGCACAGTCTGTTATCGTGCAGATACCGATTGGCATTCAGCGCGACATTTTATCCGTTCACAAGGATGCCATCATTCAACGCGGAAACGAGAGTATCGTCTTTGTTGTTTCCGGCGAGGAAGCCCAGTCGCGTGTCATCAAGCTGGGCGAGGCGGCAGGCAGTCGGATTGAAGTGCTGGCCGGTCTCAGCCAAGGTGAGCAAGTTGTTGTGCGTGGAAACGAAAGACTGCGAGGCGGGGCATCCGTCAGAATTAATTAAATCCATGAACCTGATCAAAACCTCGATTGAACGCCCTATTGCTGTAATATCAGCGGTTTTGATGGTGGTCATGTTCGGTATCGTGGCGTTGCAGACAATACCAATTCAGCTTGTGCCCGATGTCAATCGCCCGGTAATTTCGGTAAGAACCATCTGGCCCGGGGCGGCACCAGCCGAAGTTGAACGCGAAATCACCAACCGGCAGGAAGAGGTGCTCAAGGGCATTGGCGGTCTCAACACAATCGAGAGTCGCTCTGAGCAGGGGCGTTCACGCATAACGTTAGAATTCGATATCGATACGCAGATGGACAAGGCCCTGCTGCTGGTCTCCAACCGGCTCGACCGGGTTACCGGATATCCTGAAGAGGCTGATGAGCCGAGTTTGCGGCTGGCCCGCGCCGACAGTTCAGCCATTGCCTGGTTTATCATTACCCGGAATGAGGGCAATACCCGGCCTATTCATGAATATGGTGATTTGATTGAACGAACGGTCCAGGACCGCATTGAACGTGTGCCCGGGGTGAGTGAAGTTACTGTTTTTGGGGGCAGTAGCCGTGAAATTCAAATTGTGGTCGAGCCTGTAGTTCTTGCACGTTACCGCCTGACCGTTTCCGATATTGCCACCGCTTTGCGCCAGGCCAATGCGTCTATCAGTGCGGGAGATGTGGAAGAGGGCAAGCGTCGTTATGTTGTGCGTACCCAGGGCGATCTGAATACGCTGGCGCAGATAAAGAATGTAGTTTTGCGCTCCTTGAGAGATGAAACCACTGCGCGATTGGCACGAGTGACGGTCGGTGATGTTGCCGAAGTGAAATTTGCCTACAAGGAACCCACGTCCAATATCCGGGTTTTGGGCGAAAATGCCATCGCTTTTAATGCCAAGCGCGAAACCGGGGCCAATGTTATTGAGACCATGGCGGGTATTAAAGCGGCAGTTAAAGAACTGAATGAAGGACCGATACCACGCGCCGGCCTCAAGCTTCGTCAGGTAACCGACCAGACAGAATATATAAATGCGTCAATTGATCTGGTGCAGGAAAATATCTGGGTGGGCGGGGCGATGGCGGCGCTCATTCTGATTTTATTTTTACGTTCGTTTCGGGCAACCCTGATTATTTCCGTGGCCATTCCGGTATCCGTTATCGGATCTTTTGTGGCGATGGCGTTTCTCGGTCGTTCCATCAATGTAATATCGCTGGCGGGCTTGGCCTTTGCTGTCGGCATGGTGGTTGATGCAGCTATTGTGGTGCTGGAAAACATCTATCGTATGCGCGAGCGTGGAATGTCGGCGCGTGAAGCTGCATTCAAGGGTGCCTCGCAAGTGTGGGGTGCGGTTTTGGTGTCAGCGCTGACAACGGTGATGGTATTTATTCCCATTTTGATTATGAAACTCGAAGTCGGTCAGTTGTTTCGCGATATCGCGGTGGCTATTTCCGTATCCGTGCTGCTGTCGCTGATTGTATCAATCACCGTTTTGCCGGCCTTATCGAGCCGCCTGTTATTAAGCTCCAGACCCGGAGCAGGGGATGCGGTAAAACGCTGGTCCATTCCTGGTGTTGATCATTTTGCCAATGGATTTATGACGGTTTTGCTGGCTTTCACGCGCCTTGTTGTAAAAAGCAAGGTGCTTGCGATAACGGTTGTTGCCGGATGTAGCGTGGCGGCCAGCCTGGTTGCCTATAATTATCTGCCCAAGCTCGAATATCTTCCCAATGGCAACCGTAACCTGATGTTCGGGATAGTTATCCCGCCGCCGGGTTACAATCTCAAAACCATGACAGAGATGGCCAAGCGGATTGAAACCGCGTTGAAACCAAACTGGGTCAGCGAAACCGGAGAAGAGGCCGAAGAAGGTGGCCCGCCAAAAATCAAGCGGTTCTTTTTTGTGGCGTCGCGGGCCAACACTATTTTAGGGGCGATTGCCCAGGATCCTGCCCGCACCAAGGAGTTGAAAGCAATCGTCAGTGCACCGATTTTCCGTGAACCGGGAACCTTTGGCATTGTCAACCAGTCCTCCCTGTTTGGTCACGGTATCGGCGGCGGACGCCGAATTGAACTTGATGTTGCCGGACCTGAGCTGGAGACCATTCTGGCGGTGGCCGGAAGGGCCGCCTCCAAGATTTTCGCAGTCCTGCCACGTGAAAAAGGACACCAGTTCAGACCGCGACCGGGGTTGGAACTGGGGGCGCCGGAAGTGCGGGTTACTCCCAATCGCTCGCGACTGGCAGATGCCGGGGTGAGTGTGCGTGAACTCGGACAATCGATTGATGTGTTTAATGACGGCATGCGGGTGGCGGAAGTTACTGTGGGCAATGACCGTATCGACATGACGTTAAAAGGCCGCAGCGGCAATGTTACCACCACTCAGGAAATTGGCAGCCTGCCTGTTGTAACCTCGCGCGGTCAGGTGTTGCCTGCGTCTTCTCTTGCGGATATTGAACTGACATCGGGACCAACCGAAATCCTCCATCGAGAACGTGAAAGAACCGTTATTCTTCAAGTGAGTATTGATGACAGTCTGCCGCTGGAAACAGCCGTCGAGCTAGTTAAGGAAAGAGTTATCGCCGAGCTGGAAGCCGAAGGCCTGCCGCCGGGGGTGAGTTTGCGCTTAAAAGGTACAGCCGAAAAACTCACCGCCACCTGGAATGTTATGCAACGCGATCTGCTGATTTCCCTGATTATTGTTTTTCTGGTGATGGCGGTGTTGTTTGAGAGCTTTATTTACCCTTTGATTATTCTGTTGTCGGTGCCGCTGGCAGCGGCTGGCGGGGTCGGGGGGCTGGCTGCGCAAAATCTGCTGACGGCTCAACCGCTGGATATGCTTACCCTGCTGGGGTTCGTCATTCTCGTCGGCATTGTTGTCAACAATGCTATCCTGCTGCTGCATCAAACGCTGTTTCATATTCGCGAAGAAAAAATGACTGTGAACGATGCCATCATTGAGGCGACCCGCAACCGCGTACGGCCTATTTTCATGTCCACTTTGACATCGGTTTTTGGCATGTTGCCGCTGGTGCTGTTTCCCGGTGCGGGATCAGAATTGTACCGCGGCTTAGGCTCGGTGGTGGTGGGCGGGCTCGCACTTTCTGCCATTTTGACACTGGTGATTATTCCGCCAATGATGTCATTGATTGTCGGGCCGGTTGAAGAACGCGCACGCAAAAAAAGACAAGCCCTCAACGCTCCCCCGGCACCGGCAGAATAAGACCACGCCTTAGCGAATTCGGCGGATGAGTTTTGCGTCGGGAAAGCACGTTGGTCTGAGGTTGTTTTGTGATTGCCAGGTGCCAACGGCAGTTCGGGTTTTAAAACCTATGAGCCCGTCAGCGCCACCGACATCAACATTGCGCTTTTCCAGTCGCACCTGCATTGCCTGGACATCGCGTTTGGAAAATCCTCCCAGCTTTGCCCATTTGGTGGCAAAGGGTCTGTTGTTGCGGTAGCGATCAGCCAGATGGCCGATAAACAGGGCGTAGAGGTCGCTTTCGTTGAACTTTTTCAACACATAGAAATTTTTCGTGGCAATGAAAGCCGGGCCCTTGCGGCCTGCAGGCATCAACAGAAATCCCTTGCGGTTTAACTCTGCACGCGGGAATGATTTGCCGTTTATTCTTTTGGCTCCTTTGCCCGCCCATGTGCTTATGGGCCTGCCTTGTTCTGGGCCTTCAAGCGCGCAGGAAACCGCTGTGGGAATGCTCGCTTCAAAGCCCCATGTGCGGCCGGATTGCCAGCCGTGTTTTTTGAGAAAATTGGCAATGGAGGCAAGCGTATCGGGCACAGAAGTCCAGATATCGCGGCGGCCATCGCCATTGAAATCGACCGCAAACTCAAGGAACTTCGATGGCATGAACTGGGGCTGGCCAAGGGCACCCGCCCACGAGCTTTTCAGGCGTTTAAGCGGGATATGGCCCT
>CAZVAZ010000054.1:0-12179 GCA_964625235.1 uncultured Hyphomicrobiales bacterium | reverse complement strand
ATAGGCTGCCGGCAACAGGGGTTAAAACCAGTTGTCCACGCGGGCCACAAACCACCAGGTAATATATACCGTTATCGAGATGGGGGCGGCGATAACCAGGCCTGTAAGGAAATAATTGCGCAGACGACTGCCAATACTTCCACGCCGTGATTTTGTATCTTTTTTCAAAATCTTGAACTCACCATCTTTATTCTGATTGGTTTTCTTAGACATCGGCGTGGCTGATATCCTAAATTTTTTAACGTTTCTGGCTAATAGCACATATTGAGGCAAGATTTGTCAAAACTATGGTCGTACCCCCGCAACGCCACGGTCCAACCTACCATACAAGGGGGTGAGGTGGGCATTAAATTTTTCTGATTTTGGTTGTTAATTAACCGCTGCCACTGACGGGAAAACAGTTGACCGCACGTTTTTTAATAGCCTGGCACATTTGTTCTGCCGCCGCCCATGTTTTAAAAGGACCGACCTGAATTCTGTATAATGTCCCGCCATCGCCCAGTTTGACCTTCTGAAAAGTGGGTTTCAGACTATCAAGCAAGTCCTCATGTTGAGCGCGGAGGAAAAACCAGACCTTGTTGGCTCTGGCAGTGCTGCGGCTGGTACCCAGCTGTACTTTGAATTTACCACGTGCCTGTCGCCTTTTCGGCACTGTTTTTGGGCGTCTGACTTTTTGTGCTTTTTTCAATCCCGGACCTGGCACAATAATGGCGACGCGAGCGCTGGCGGGATTTGTCAAAGTGCCTCGCAAAGCAAGCTTTTTGTACTCAACCGGCTCTGCTTCCACTTTAACCACCCCTCGCAAGCCTAAGTTAGGACGAGGAAATTCGGAAATAACCCGCATTGCCTTACGATCCGGATTGCTGGTTGCTGCTGCCTTTGAAATTGAGCTGGTGGTGATCGGACTGTCATCGTTTACCGATGCGGTTTTGGTTGGAAAACTATACAGGTTTTCGGTGGTCAGGCGTGCCAGCATGTCACTGGCTTCTTTAAACCTTGGCCGAAGCCTGAGGGCATACTTGAGTGAGGTAACCGCTGCTTTGTTGCGATTTATACTCTCGTATGACATCGCCAGTCCCAGATAGGTCAGATAGGGCTGCGGATTGCCAAGGTTGAGGGATTTTATAAAATTCTCAATTGCCTGTTTCGGTCTCCCCAGTTTACGCAGAACATTGCCACGATTGTGATAAGCGGGGGCGAATTTCGGATTTTTCTCAATAGCCGAGGTAAAATCAGCCAATGCCGCCTGTGGGCGCTTGAGGCCATCGTGCACAAGACCACGGTTATAATAAACGACCTTGAGAACTTTGTCGTTCAGGGTTTGCAGATTGATGGCGCTGGAGTAATCATCGCGTGCAATGTCCAGCTTACCCAACGCCTGATAGGCCAGTCCGCGGTTATAATAAGCAACACCCTGCAGATTATCGCCTGCGGGTTTTTGATCGATGACACGGGTCAGTTTCTCGATTGCACTATTGAATTGACGTTTTTTCAGCTGCTTCAGGGCTTGTGCGAACACGGTTTTTGTATTCAATGCCGCATCAGTATCGGCGCGGACCGGCGTTATTTTGACGACTGTTGCCAGCGATACAACCATCGCAAGCCAAAAAACGCTCAGAATCCTTGAATATCTGTACATATCAACCGCAAATTTCACAATTGAGGCCTGATGTTCGACCATCAATTTTTTAATCAATTTAAACTCACCAACAACATTGAGGTGATTCTGATTAAGAAATCGTATTATTCAATTGTTACGGATTTGGCCAGGTTTCGTGGCTGATCCACATCAGTTCCCAGCAATACGGCAGCGTGATAGGCCAGTAATTGTACCGGAATGGCATACAGCATCGGATTGATGAAGGCATCGGCTTTGGGCACATGGATGAGATCAAACAATTCGGTTCCGATGCCTTCACGCTCATCGGCATCGGTTATCATGATTATCTGCCCGCCACGTGCGGCAACTTCCTGCATGTTGGAAACGGTTTTTTCAAACAGATTATCGCGCGGTGCCACAATGATTACCGGCACATTGTCATCGACCAGGGCAATGGGACCGTGTTTTAACTCACCGGCTGCATAACCTTCAGCGTGAATATAGGAGATTTCCTTGAGTTTCAAAGCACCTTCCAGAGCAATGGGGTAATTGATACCGCGCCCCAGAAACAGAATATCGCGGGCATTGATAATACGTTTTGCAACGTCGTGGATTTCGTCACTCCGGTTGGTGATTTCGGCCACATGACGCGGAACCTCAATCAGGGAACTCACCAGATGAATTTCTTCTTCGGCACTTAAATGCCCGCGCGCGCGTCCAGCCGCAATAGCGAGGCAGGCAAGAACCGTTAACTGGCAGGTAAAAGCCTTGGTTGAGGCGACACCGACTTCGGTTCCGGCAAAAATGGGGATAACAATGTCACTGGCTCGCGCAATCGTGGATTCCTGCACATTGACGATGCTGGCGATTTTCTGGCCGTTATCCTTGCAATATTGCAAGGCCGCCAGAGTATCAGCGGTTTCGCCTGACTGTGATATGAACATTGCCAGACCGCCATCAGTCAAGGGGGCTTCGCGATAGCGAAACTCCGAGGCAATATCGACATCGACCGGTAGGCGGGCATATTTTTCAAACCAGTATTTAGCCGCCATTCCGGCATAATAGGCTGTTCCGCACGCGCTTATGGTGAGGCGGGGCAGATTGGCAAAATCGAGATCAAAAGCATCGGGTTTTATTGTGCGTGCAGCCAGATCGACGTAATTGGCAAACGTGTGGCCAATAACTTCGGGTTGTTCGAATATTTCCTTGACCATGAAGTGGCGGTGATTGCCTTTATCAATCATTGCAGCCGATGCAGAAGTCTGCTGCCACGGACGTTTCACCGGGTTGCCGGTAAAATCGAATATTTCATGCGTATCATGCGTTAAGACTACCCAGTCGCCGTCTTCGAGAAAAATCACCTGATTGGTCAGGGCAGCAAGCGCAATAGCGTCTGACCCCAGATACATTTCACCCTCGCCCCGGCCCACAGCCAGCGGGCTGCCTTTGCGCGCACCAATCAAAATTTCCGTATTGCCATCAAACAGCATAACCAGACCAAAAGCGCCTTCCAGACGTGGCAGAACCGCGCTCACGGCATTTTTGGGGCTGGCGCCGTTTTCTATTTCAACCGCCAGAAGCTGGGCAACAACTTCGGTATCTGTTTCGGTTTCGAAAATTTTCCCTTTATTTTCAAGCTCGCGCTTTAAATCCAGGAAGTTTTCGATAATACCATTATGAACAACAGCAACGGCACCAGCTGCAACCGGGTGAGCATTGCCAACGGTGGGCGCTCCGTGTGATGCCCATCTTGTATGGCCGATGCCAATGGGGCCGAACAAAGGTTCAGCTTCCACAAGTTTTTCGAGGTTGCACAGTTTCCCGGCAGCGCGACGGCGCTCAAGCCTGCCATTTTCCAAAGTGGCAATACCTGCTGAATCATAGCCGCGATACTCCAGCCGCTTAAGACCATCGAGCAAACGCGGCGCTGCAGGTTTGGTTCCAATAATTCCGACAATTCCACACATGGGCTTAATCCTTTGCCGCTTTTTTGTTTTTCACGTTTTTAGACCGATAGGTTTTGGCCCAGCCATCGATGTTTCTTTGTTTGCCGCGCGCAATCGCCAGCGCATCGCGATTTACATCTTTTGTAATGATACTGCCTGAACCCACATAAGCGCCGTCGCCGATACGAACAGGGGCAACAAGCGAGGAGTTGGAACCGATAAAAGCGCCCTCACCTATCTCAGTCAGATGCTTGTTAAAGCCGTCATAATTGCACGTGATTGTACCGGCACCGATATTGGCCCCGGCTCCTACCTTGGCATCACCGACATAAGACAGGTGGTTTACCTTGGCACCTTTGCTGATTTCGGCATTTTTGATTTCGACAAAATTACCGACTTTTACTGCATCAGACAAAACCGTTCCCGGGCGCAATCTGGCATAGGGGCCGACAGTGGCGTTTTTACCAATCAGTGCGCCTTCAATATGGCAAAAAGCGCGAATTGTAGCACCGCTGGAAACATAAACACCGGGGCCAAACACAACATTGGGCTCTATCATCACATCGGATTTTAGGACGGTATCGTGGCTGAAAAAAACCGTGGCAGGTGCTGTCATCTGAACGCCGTTTTCCATGGCGCGAGCGCGGGCGCGGTTTTGGTATATGGTTTCGGCGTTGCTTAACTGGGCTTGTGTATTGACGCCAAGAACTTCTTCCTCATTGCACTCTATCGCCCCCACCTTGAGCCCGAGAGAAGCTGCAATTTCAATGACATCGGTGAGGTAATATTCACCATTTGCATTGTCATTGCTCAGGGCCTCGATGAGGGATGAAAAATTCTTACCTGCCATGCCAACCACACCGGAATTGCAAAAATCAATCTCACGTTCCCCGGCACTGGCGTCTTTATGTTCTCTTATGGCAATGATGTTGCCATTCTCATTGCGTATCAAGCGACCATAACCTGTGGGGTTTTCGGCTGTAAAACCAATAACGCCAACATCATGAGATTGCATGAGCTCATCAAATCGCTGCAATGTTTGCGCTGTCATCAAAGGGGTGTCGCCGAAAAGCACGATAATATTACCGCTGAAATCCGCCAAACTCTCAGCGGCACATTGAACGGCATGGCCGGTGCCAAGGGTTTTGGGCTGAACAACAATTTCGACAGTATCATCATCGCCCGCAACCACCCGGGTTACATCATCCATGTCCGGCGAAACCACAACAATTTTCTTCTTCGATTTAAGGCACTCAACCGCATCAAGCGCATGCAGAACCATGGGCCTGCCGGCAATCTCATGGAGGATTTTCGCTCTTGTCGACTTCATTCTGGTACCCTTGCCAGCGGCAAGGATAATCACTGCACAGGGGTCGTGTGTCATTATCAAGGACCTTTGGCATTAGAGACTGGTTTAGCCTCATCTGGCATATCTTTTGACATTACCGTCGATAACAACCTCAAAACTTCTTTACGCGCACCTGACGTAGCAGCAGCTTCAAGGGAAACGATATAACGGTTGGTAATGCCGAAATCGGCAACATTTGATTTGGCCAAAAACAGGTTTTCATTCTCGGTCACACTGTGTTCTTCATTATCGTTGAAAAGCTTCTCGTGAACCCGTTCACCAGCTCGCAGGCCAATAAACTCAATAGCGATATCTTCTTCCGGCCGCATACCTGACAATCGAATGAGCTGATGAGCGAGATCGAGTATCCTCACCGGCTCACCCATATCGAGCACGATTATGCCGCGGGCCTCACGATCTCCGTTAGATAGCAGACACGCCTGAATAATAAGCTGCACGGCTTCACGGATGGTCATCAGGTAGCGGGTGGCATCCTTATCGGTAATCGTCACCGGGCCGCCGTTTTCAATCTGCTCCTTGAACAGCGGCACAACAGAGCCGCTGGATGCCAGCACATTACCAAACCGCACTGTCATGATTTTAGTGCCGCCGATTTTATTCATGTCAGCATCAAGGCCGCAACAATAGGATTCAGCGATTTTTTTGGTGGCACCGAGGATATTTATCGGTGATACCGCCTTGTCGCTTGATATCAGCACCATTAATGATACGCCGGTCTCAACACTGGCGTCAGCAATGTTTTTGGTTCCCACCACATTGGTCAAGACGCCTTCTTCTGGATTTTCTTCCAGCAGGGGGACGTGTTTCAGGGCGGCGGCATGAAACACCATATCGGGTTTGGATTTCCTGAAAATCCTGAACATCAGGTCGCGATCGCGAATATCTCCAATGACACAGTCCCAGTCAAAGCCCGCGTTCAGCTGCTTCAGTTTTTTGTCGATCAGGTAAAGATTGTATTCGCTGTTATCGATTAAGGTGAGGTGTCCGGGATTTTGCTCGGCTATCTGAAGCACCAGTTCGGCACCGATGCTGCCACCTGCCCCGGTAACCGTAATACTGCGATCTTTAATCATCTCGTGGATTTTGTGCATCTCGAGAGGCACTTCGATACGGCGCAGCAAATCCTCCGGGGCCAAAGGTCCCACTTCAAATTTTTTGGCGTTGGGGCCTTTGAATTCATCGGGCCGAGACAGGCGCTTAACCGAAAGCGAAAGGGGCTGGGCTGCGCGAAACAATTCCTGAATATTGACACCGGGAACGTCTGATGACGCAATAATCAAACTCGTTGGCCGCCTGCCTTTGCGCTCAAGTTTTTCAACCACGGTTTCAAGATCACTGATCTCACCGACAATCGACACACCGCGCAACCAGGTTCCCACCCTTTTCGGGCGGCGGGTCAACAGGCCAACAATTGAATAAGGGCCAGCTGAGTCGCGTTCTATGTGCCGGATAAAGGCCTCAGCTTCATTGCCGCTGCCAACCAGCAATACCGGCTCGCCACTGCCTTTTGGTGCATCCGTCATGGAGCCGAGAACATCAATCAGGCGGTGTTCCTTGAGCAGACGATAAAGCACGCGCGCAAAGACCATGATTGCTGCCAGGGTCAATGTATTGATAATCACAGTTGTTCGCGGGAAATTGGCACCGCGGTCAATCATAAAGAGTGCGGCCAGAAAAACCAGGTTTACCGCAACAACATAACGGCCAATGACAATAGTGTCACTCAGGGTTATATGCCGCCAACTGATCCGGTGCAGGCGCGACGCCAGCAAAACGGCGGCAACCACAATCAGATATAGCCCGTAATTGATCCAGCCGATAGTCGGTTGCAAAAGCTCTTCAGGCCCCAGACGCAAGGCCAGAGCTACAGGCAGAGATATGGCTGCAAAAATCAGATCGAGGCAAAAAATTACCGCGGCCCGGGATTTAAAATTCAATGACAACTTCACCTTGGATACCAAAACAGCCTCGTCAAAAACTTATTCGCCAAATCTCTCGTGAAAGTCACGCAATTTTTTCACTGTCTGGCCTCAACTGCTTGGCAAACTATCACGTGAATGACATTTTGCAAGCCACCAACGCCACCTATCATTAATCCTTTTTTAACCAGAATGAAGGCACTTTGTAACGCCTGCCATGAGCTCGAGCGCTCGAATTGTGCCAAATCGGAACAGTTGAATATGTCCAAAAAAGATAAACGTCATAACGAACCTGCAAATTCAGCCGCCAAACCGGGATTTGATTTGCCGGTGGTGCTTTCATTGACCGGTATCGTCGCTGTTGTCGCTGCAATTGGCCTTGCTGCTTTTAACGGTAAAATGGCAAACGGAGGAGTTTCAAACCTTACCGGTATAACCGGCTCATCGGAAACGATGAATGCCCCGGCAAAGCCTGATCTTGCCATGGAAATCGCCCGTCTTGACAAAAAACTGACGGACATATCTAAGCTGTTGAAGACACTTTCATCCACACAGATTACCACCGCCTCACGGGTTGAAAAGATTGAAGAGGCCTTCACCCCTACTGCCAGTATTTCTCCTGTCACGGTACAACGTTCCTCACCTTATTTTCGAATTCAGGAAACCGGGTGGGATGCAGATGATATGGTGACGCGAACCCAAAAACGCGATCGCGTCGCCCTGCTACAGGCTTTGACGGCAATAACTGATACTGGTCAAAAGCAAACTGACAGTCTTTTGCCAAAACCCCGTTATGCTGTTGATTTGTCTTCTTATGAAAACATTATAACCGCCAGAAACAAATGGACAAAATTCAAACTGATATACCCGGACGTTTTCATTAAACTGGAACCCAATCTGTTGCCGGTGCTTGGAGATAAAGATAAAAAAGGTCGGGTAAGATTGGTTGTCGGACCAATAAAAACAGCGACCAGGGCCGCTCAGATATGTTCGGTTCTGCGCAGCAGCGGGCAGGCCTGTCAGGAGCGGCTTTTTTCCACATCGAATGTTGCGGTAGTTTCTGCTCAGGAAAACCGCTCTGAAAACTCAACTGAATAACACCTCGCTGCCAGCCTAAATCTGTTGCTATTGAAACTGGTGCGCGTTAGGAATTATCAGGCATACATCCCTGATCACCCCTACGCCTGTTTTTTTCTGGAAATCCCATGTCCGCAAACACTGTTGTCAGCAGCAGTTTAAAAACACTCCTGATTCTTCAGGCCATTCCGCTGTTCTTTTCCAGTAATATTATTCTTGGTCGCGCCCTCAACACGATGGTTGAACCGGCAACGCTGGCGTTTTACCGCTGGTCGATAGCAGCGACGATCCTGCTTGTGTTTTCTGCTTTTCAGCTATGGAAATATCGCTCGCAACTGTATCGCGTTCTCGATTTGCTTTTCATTTTAGGGTTTTTGGGGATGTTTGTCAGCGGCGCGGTTTTCTATGCGGGGCTGCAACAGACAACAGCCATCAAGGGAGCGCTTATCTATATGGCCTCGCCCGCCATCATTGTTATTCTTGAAGTGTTTTTTCGCGGGAGCCGTGTCAGCTTTACCAGAGTTTTAGGCATTTTAGCTGCCATGACAGGTGTATTCATCATTCTGATTGGCAGCGCTGACCAGAACTCAAACCTGTTTTCGTGGCAGAGAGGGGATTTATACTGCATTGCCGCCAGCATATCGTGGGCTTTTTATTCTGTAATCCTGAAATCCGAACGTCTGGTGAAAATTCCAACCCTGGTCCTGTTCAGTGCGATTGCCATAGCGGGTACTATTATTCTTTTTCCGTTTTATCTCTGGGAGAATGGATTTCGTGCCAGTTATGGATTTTCCACCGAGACCTGGATCAGTATATTCTTTATCGCCAGTGTATCATCGGTTCTGGCGTTTGGATTTTATCAAAAAGGTGTTGAACTTGTCGGAGCCAGCACCACCAGCCTCTATCTGTATCTGCTGCCGGTATATGCAACCATAATCGCGGTGTCGTGGCTGGGAGAAGCCCTGTCGATCGTGCACATCATCGGTTTTGCTCTCATTGCCGGTGGTCTTTATTTTTCCACCCGTTCGTTTCACAACCATCAGAAAAATGCTGCTAAAAACCAATAAAATCATTGATTTTAGCCAATTTTCGTTTTCCGCCTTGTCGATTTGACGCCACTTTGACTTTGACGGAAAAAATCCAGAACCTTCTCCTTGCAAATGCCTGCAAATTCCGTTACATCATCGCGTACTCCGCAAAAGGGGGCCCATAGCTCAGTTGGTAGAGCACCTGACTTTTAATCAGGTTGTCACAGGTTCGACCCCTGTTGGGCTCACCATTTTCCCCTATAGAATTCTGTTTCCCTACTGGCATGGTTTGCAGTGATGGCTGGACCATTCCTAAAACAGTTTTTTGAATGGCGCCGTTATTATCTTGCCGATGGGGGTAGTAACTTTTTCAACCACTCCAACCACACCTTTGACGCCACCTTTACCCACCGCTGCAAGTCCCTTCAGGGCAATTTCCGGTGCATCGAGAAACCCGGGAAGGTCCGGGTAAACGCGCGGGTTTGCCCACGGTCCGGTGATGATAATCGGCACATTGATACCCAGAACGGATATACCGCCTTTTCCCACTAAAGACGGGTTGACCCTAAAGGACAGCGTTTGCGGCGGCATTCTAACCTTGCCACCACCGGTAATACGCACTTCGCCGCCACTCATTCGCAGGTTTTTGTTGGTGCCGACGCCTTTACGAAAACGAAACTTTGCTCGAAACTTGCCAAAGCGTGTCTTGCCACCTCTGGCGAATCCGCTGGTTTTACCCTTTTTGATACTGCGTAAAATTCGCCCGATGTTGACACCAAGCAGTGCTCCTTTACGAAAATTAAAATCTGCCGTGCCTTTAAGCGTCTGCATAAAGGCATATTGGCTGCGACCGCTGGCTGCCAGGTTGAAGTCGATATTGGCGCGACCTGATATTTTGCGAATATCGGCAGCGTCCAGCAAAAACGGTAAAGCCTTTACGTTTTTGATATTACCACTGAAGGTGACGGCCGCTTTGGGTTTGCGGCCATCAACAGATAGGTTCAATTTGGCCGTACCGCTGTAAAGCGCCAGCCTGGGCATGTTGACTTTCAAAACACCACGATTGAGTTTTACCACCAGGGTTGCTGCACCAGTGTTGATTTTGTCATATTGCACAACGTCGGTGGAAAGATTGAAATCCCCGTCAATTGACATCAGGCCGGAAAAATCAATGTTCTGCTTGCTCCAGCCGGAGGTTTTCCTCGTCCCAATTCCCAGATACCTGGTGAGGTTGAGCTTATCGAGTTTGAAGTTGGCGGAAATATAGGGCCGTTTTTTGCCATACCTGTAGGTTACATCGCCGATGGCGGTCATACCATCGACCTGCAATTTTGCCTTTGTGAGTTTGAGGCCGTTTTTCTCCTGTGACAGAATTCCCGAAAAATCGCCTGACACCTGTTTGCCGCCCAGCTTGATATTAATCCTGGCCTTCTCGCCACTATTGAGCAATTCAAGTGTTGTAAAGGAAGATGTAAGGGACACTTTTTCACCATTCAATTTAACCGAACCTGTCACCTCGAGCGGGTCTGTTTGAGTGGCGGCGCTGATTTTCAGATTGACATCGCTAAACTCGTAGTTGGTATCTGACCGGGCATTGGCATATGTCACCATGCCGTTGGAAATCTCAAACACTCCGGCCTGGAGCGCCTTGGTGCCAAAGGTCCAGTTGTTAGCCCCGTCTTTGTTGACTATCAGGTTGATCACTGGCTTTTTCATCGTAAAGCCATTGATGTTGAAATTACCTCCAAGGGCAGCTGCCAGATCGAAGGTAATATCTATCTGGTCCATGGTGATAAACGGGGTCGCATCAAAACCTTCCGGGTTGGACAAAACCACCTGCTTTGCTGACATTTGTGGGCTTGGCTGCATGGAAAATCTCAATTCTCCATTGATTACCAAGGTGCGCCCGGTTTTTTCCTTAACCGAGGCAATTACGGCTTCGCGCACGATTTCGGTAAAATTTTGAGCCTGTACGGGTTGTGTCAATGTGACCAGTATTGCGACAATGGCTATCACCGCAAAATACAATCTGTTCATCGGCTCCCCTCCCGGAAATATCGCTGTATACATTCAAGGCTATACCCGCTTGGCTGCAAAGTCCACTTTCTGCGCATTTCTTAAACGGCCACAAGAATGAATCAGTTCTTACGCGCAGGCAGATTCACAAACGAATTTATCACGATCCATCAACAACGATCACAAGCCCGGGAGGTGACTATTAATATGGCTTTGATTGGCTTATCTAGGAGTTTGGTAGTGTTTTACGTTACGCAATACACACCGCGATTATACCGCCGGTGAAATAACACCTTCGGATTACCCCATCCCCCGGGATAGTCCGATCCCCGAGGAGCAGATGGCCGTTTTCGGTCATCTGCTTCTTAATTTCTGGCGCTAGAGCTTTTCCAGCCCACGCTGCCATGAAGCCCTGGTTTCAGCGGTGAAATCGGTGAATGTACCGGCTTTTATAGCATCGCGAATCCCGCGCATAAGATCCTGATAATAATGAACATTGGCCCAGCTTAACAACATGGCCCCGAGGATTTCTTTTGATTTGAACAGGTGATGGTAATAGGCGCGCGAATATGAATTGGCAGCAGGGCAAGTGCTTTGGGGGTCGAGAGGGGTTGCATCATCGGCAAATCTTGCATTGGTGAGGTTGATTTTACCGTAGCGGGTAAAGGCCTGACCATGGCGGCCTGAGCGTGTGGGCATGACACAATCAAACATATCGACACCGCGCATGCACGATAACAGCAGATCTTCCGGCGTGCCTACTCCCATCAGATATCTTGGCTTATCGTGCGGCATCAGGGCCGTGGTAAAATCGAGCACGCGCAGCATTTCCTCCTGCCCCTCGCCTACTGCCAGTCCGCCAATAGCAAGCCCGGGGAAACCGATGTCAACCAGTGCCGAAATCGAGCGCGCCCTTAAATCCTCATGCACGCTGCCCTGAACGATACCGAAAATGGCCTGGCCGGGACCACCGCTGAAGGCTTGTTTAGAGCGCATCGCCCAGCGCATCGACAATTCCATCGAGCTTTCGGCTTCAGATTTTTCACACGGGTATGGCGTGCATTCATCAAAGGCCATTTGAATATCGGAATTGAGAAGCGCCTGTATTTCCATTGATCTTTCCGGCGTCAACATGTGGGTGGAGCCGTCGATATGGGATTGAAACCGAACGCCCTCTTCGGTAATTTTGCGCAGTTTGGCCAGTGACATTACCTGAAAACCGCC